>CAZCVU010000251.1:0-4699 GCA_964501745.1 uncultured Flavobacteriales bacterium
AACCGCCAGCCTCGGCACCGGGACGACATCAGCGACGGCGCCGACCATCGTCTGAGCCTCGAGCGGCGTGCCAACGCCGACGGTATCGCCGAGCGAGACTTCGTAACAGCCAAGCTCGGCCAGTTCCGCCGCAACCGCAGCCACCGCCGCGGGTTCGATCTCCCCCTCGTAGGGGCATCCAAGCGTGCATGAGATATAGCCACGCATCCGCACGCCGTGGCGCGCGGCAGCTTCAGCGACCGGCCGGAAGCGCTCGATACTCTCGGCGATCGAGCAATTGATATTGTGCTGTGAGAAGGTTTCGGAGGCAGCAGCGAAGATTGCGACCTCTGCCACACCGGCGGCCAATGCGCGCTCGAATCCCTGCATGTTCGGGACCAGCGCCGAATAGCTTACACCCGGCCTACGCTCGATACCGGCCATCACCTCAGCGCTGTCTGCCATTTGGGGCACCCGCTTGGGCGAAACGAAGCTGGCGGATTCAATCTTGGCAAGACCGGTCGCGGACAACCGGTTAATGAGCGCCACTTTGGTAGCTGTCGGCAACGATTCCGGCTCGTTCTGCAACCCGTCGCGCGGACCGACCTCGAAGAGGCGCACACGGCTCGGCAAACTCATTGTCCCGCCTCCTCCTCAAATTCGACCAACTCTGCACCTTCCATGACTTGATCGCCAGCCGCGAAGCGAACCTTGACTATGGTGCCGTCGGCGGGTGCGCTGATCACGTGCTCCATCTTCATCGCTTCCAGCGCAATCAACGGTTGCCCTGACACTACCCTCTCCCCCGCACGCACATGGACCGCCGTAATGCGCCCCGGCATTGGGGCAGCGAAGCTACCGACGACGACCGCATCCTCGATTGCCGCCAGCGGATCATCGACCGCCAGGCGGTGGCATCTACCGTCAGCCAAAATGTAGCGTTGACGGCCGCGGCTCACAATCGTCGCTTCGCAGGGTCGGGCATCCACCATTGCCGTAAGCTGTCCGTCAGCGCTCAAATCGCCCGATACAGCGATCTTCGTGTCGCCAAACTCCAGCTTGAACCCGGCATCGCACTTGCGCGCCTGGATCTTCGTCAAACCACCGACATCACGAAACCTGATCTCACGGATCGCGGTCCGGTTGAGACGCCAGCCGTCCCGCCCACGCCACGGCGAGTGAGGGTCGGCGATTGCGCCATCGTTCGCTTCCTTGCCGTCGAGCAGTTCGGCAAGCCCCGCCAGAGCAAACACAACGCGGTCGGCCTGTTCGGAGCTCGGGATGAGTGCGCGCCGGTGGTGGTCGACAAAGCCCGTGTCGATCTTGGCATCGGTGAAATCCTGTTGGCTCAACACCGCGCTCAAGAAAGCGAGGTTGTCCGTCGGGCCAGCGATCTGCGTTTGCACCAATGCAGATCGCAATCGGCTGATTGCCTCTGCCCTATCGTGATCCCAGGCAATCAGCTTTGCGATCATTGGGTCGTAGTGTACCGACACGCTGTCGCCCTCTGCCAGGCCCGAATCAACGCGGATATATGCATCCTCCGGCGGCAGCTGCAGCCGGTAAAAGCGACCGGCCTGCGGCAGGAAGTCTCGTTCTGGATCCTCGGCATAAAGCCGCGCCTCCAAAGCGTGCCCCGATCTGCTGATGCTGTCCTGTGTAACCGGCAAAACCTCTCCATCGGCGATTCGGAACTGCCACTCGACCAAATCGATACCCGTCACGAGCTCCGTCACCGGATGCTCAACCTGCAACCGCGTATTCATTTCCATGAAATAGAAGTCATTCGCCGCAGCGACCAAGAATTCGACCGTGCCGGCACCCACATAATCGATTGCCGCCGCCGCTTTAACCGCCGCCTCACCCATTTCGTTACGCATCGCATCGCTCAGGCCAGGCGCAGGGCATTCCTCGATGACTTTTTGGTGCCGCCGCTGAATCGAGCAGTCGCGTTCAAACAGGTGGATCGTACGACCGTGGCTATCAGCGAAGACCTGCACTTCGATGTGGCGCGGCCGAGCGAGATACTTCTCCAAGAGCACCCGTTGGTCAGCAAATGCCGAGCCCGCCTCGCGCTTGGCAGCGCCTAGCGCCTCCGGAAATTCGTCCGCATCCTGGACAATCCGCATGCCCTTGCCACCGCCGCCCGCCACCGGCTTGATGATTATCGGATAGCCGATCTCGTCGGCCGCGCGCTGAAGCGAACCGGCATCCTGCGCCGCACCGTGATAGCCCGGCAGAATCGGCACCCCGGCTGCGGCCATCAGTCGTTTCGCCTCATCCTTTTGACCCATGGCGCGGATCGCCTCGGCGGATGGGCCGACGAAGACTAGACCCGCGGCGGCGCAGGCGGTCGCGAACTCAGGGTTTTCCGCCAGGAAGCCATATCCCGGGTGCACGGCCTGAACAGCGCTGCGTTGAGCGGCCTCAATAACGTGGTCGATGGCGAGATAACTGTCACCCGCCGCTGGCGGACCAATCAGTACGCTTTCATCCGCCTCGCGGACATGCAACGCGCGGCGGTCTGCTTCCGAATAGACGCCAACCGTCCGCAGGCCCATCCGACGCGCTGTCCGCATCACCCGGCAGGCAATCTCACCCCGGTTAGCGACAAGCACGCTCTCGAACATTCTGCCCGTCCTTAGGCGCGATACCAGGCAGGCCGGCGCTTTTCGAGAAAGGCGGAAAGTCCTTCGCCGGCCTCCTCGGAAACCCGCGTCGCCGCCGCAAGTTTACTCAGCCGTTCAGCCAGCTTGTCGTCGACGCCGGTTTCCGCGACCTCGGCAATCAACTGTTTCGACGCCGCAATCGCTTGCGGCCCGCCCAGCAGTAGCGACTCCAGGATCGGCGCCACCGCCTCGTCGAGCGCACCTTCCGGACACACATCATGAATAAGCCCGATGCGATGGGCTTCGGCGGCGTCGAAACGCTCGCCGCTCAGGCCATAACGCCTTAATGCCCGCACACCGATCGCGGCGGCAAGCTGTGGCGCAATGGGTGCGGGCAGGACCCCAATTCGGACTTCAGTCAGTGCGAAGACCGCGCTCTCGCAGGCCAGGGCGATGTCACAAGCTGCCACCATGCCCACCCCGCCGCCATAGCATGCACCATGCACCAAGGCGACGCTCGGGCAGGGAAACGCGTCGAGCGTGCGGATCGCCTCGACTGTTCGCTTCGAGAAATCGAGATTCTGCGCCGCATCAAACGCGGCGGTGGCTTTTAGCCAGTTGATATCGGCACCGGCCTGAAAGTGTTTACCATTTGCGCGCAGCACCAGCGCACGGACGTTTGGATCTGTCGCCAAATCCTGCAAGGCCGCCGACAGTGTATCGATCAAGTCGCCGTTATAGGCATTGTGAACCTCAACACGATTGAGTGTGACGCAGGCAATGCCACGCGTATCGACATTAGTGAGGACAATTGGTTCCGTCATACCGCCGCTATCCCTGTTGCCAATCCGGCGCGCGCTTCTCGAGGAACGAGTCGAGACCTTCATGTCCCTCCTCACTGGCGCGGATTTCGGCAATCCGGGCAGCCGTGAGATCGACGCGCGCTTCGTCCACGTTGCCTGCCAAATCCGCGACCAGAAGCTTGCTCGCTGCAATCGCCTTGGGACCGCCCAAACGCAATGCAGTGGTGACCTCAAACACCAAGTCATCGAGTTGATCGTCGGCCGCCAGGCCGTGCACGAGGCCAAGCCGATGCGCTTCCGCTGCACCGAAACGCTCACCAGTTAGAAAGTACCGCCGCGCCGCACGCGGACCAATGGCGCGCAGCAGATAGGGGCTGACAACGGCGGGAATAATGCCGAGCCGCACTTCGGCGACCGCAAAGACAGCGCTTTCTGCCGCCAGCGCGATATCGCAGGCGCCGATCAGCCCCAAGCCACCGGCGAAGGCAGCGCCGTGAACCCGGGCGACGGTTGGCTGCGGTAGCTGGTCAAGCGCGCGCAACATCTCTGCCAAGCGAAGGGCGCCCGCGACATTTTCAGCGCGGGCGTAACCGGCCATTTCCTTCATCCAGTTGACATCTGCGCCGGCGGAAAAACTCTTGCCCGCTGCGGTCAGCACAACGATGCGCACCGTGGTGTCGCCGGCGATGCCATCGAAAGCCGCCTTTAACGCAGCAATGAGCTCTTCGTTAAAGGCATTGTGGACTTTGGGCCGGTTGACGGTGAGTGTCGTAACGCCGTCGCCATCGGTTTCGGATATCAGCAGGGATTGAGTCATTAAGCTACATGCGGAAGACACCGAACCGGGTCGTCTCGATCGGCCCGTTGAGCGCCGCGGAAATCGAAAGGCCCAACACGGTGCGTGTCTCTTTGGGGTCTATAATACCGTCATCCCATAGCCGCGCCGTCGCATAGTACGGGTGGCCCTGCTGCTCGTATTGTCTGTGGATTTCCTCCTTAAAGGCCTCCTCAGCCGCCGCATCCCAGGTCTCGCCGCGCGCTTCCACGCCGTCCCTGCGGACCTGCGCCAGCACGTTCGCGGCCTGCTCGCCGCCCATCACGGAGATGCGCGCGCCCGGCCACATGAAGAGAAGTCGCGGACTGTAGGCTCGACCGCACATGCCATAATTTCCGGCACCGAAGGAACCGCCGACAATAACCGTGAACTTCGGCACCTCGGCACAGGCAACCGCGGTCACCATCTTCGCGCCGTCCTTGGCTATGCCACGCGCCTCGTAGTCCTTACCAACCATGAAGCCCGTGATATTT
>CAZCVU010000252.1:0-4698 GCA_964501745.1 uncultured Flavobacteriales bacterium
TCGGAAAACTCGGTCGACAGGTCGACACCCGTAGCCTCGGCACCGAATTGCTCCGTGATCGGCTGATATGATAAGGCCATTTGAGAGTTCCTATGTTGGCGTTGGCTCACCCATTTCTGCGGGACGATACCGCCGCAAGCTTATTCGCCGAGGATCAAGCGCAAGTTATCGATCCCGGCCTCGTAGACGCTGCGCACGACACTCTTGGAGTCGGCTTCGCTAAAGCCGGCCGGCGCGAAGTCGGCGGTCATTTTAACGATCGAACCGATGTCGTCCTGACCGACGCTAACCGAGACCATGCCGGCATACTCCGCGACAGGCAGCGGCGATTCGACGCTGAAATACCGGCACACGCGCCGTTCGTCATCGTGGCTGACAGGCGATCCACCGCCTCCCCGCCGCCGGCCAATCCAAGCCGGCGAAGCCTACCGCCAGCCCGGAGTTCGCTCTGTTCTACCGCCGGATGCCAACGCGCCATCGCATCGAAACCACCGATCAAGGCCCAGACCTGCTCCGCCGATGCGGCAAAACTCGCAGACACGGAGACTTTGGACATAATCAGCATCCTCGACGAACGCACGAGGCGATGCACGCTACGTCGCAATTGTAGGCCGCACTTGCCTGCATTCGCAAACGCCGGGCCGCCGTCACAGCCGGGCGACCTCGACTTGCCGACAGCACTGATCGATGGACGCCGCGTCGTGGCCTACCGCCGCTTGAAGACAACCGACAGGTTGTCGGCTGGCATGGCGACGCGCTCCAGCAAGCTCAGGCCTTCTGCCGCCGCCGCGTCCACGACTTCCCGCAACGAGCGCACGCCCCACTCCGGGTTCTCCCGACGCAACGATCTGTCGAATCTCAGGTTGCTCGGAGCCGTAGACCGGTCTGCCTGCTTGAAAGCACCGTAGAGGTAAAGCACGCCGCCCGGTCCCAGAACTCGCCCGGCACCTGTCATTAACCCAAGACAAGCCCGCCACGGCGCGATGTGGACCATATTGATGCTGAGGATCGCAGTGATCGGCGGTTCTGGCAGCGGTTCGCGTTCCACCGGCCATTGAGCAGCCGTGACGTCGAGGTCAAGTGGCGCGCGGAGATTGTCAGCAGTTGAGTCGCTGCACCATGCGGCAATGCTGTCACGCAGCGCGGGATCGGGTTCACTCGGAATGAAGATACGGGGCGTCAGCGCTTGCGCAAAATAAGCGGCGTGCTCACCTGTACCGCTGCCGGTTTCGAGGATGCTTCCTTCGGCCGGCAAGACGCGCCGCAGCACCTCGAGAATTGGCCTGCGGTTTCTGCCGGTCGCCGCGGCAAATCGCCTTGCGTCTGTGAGCGACATCATGTTTCCGACGCTGGGACCCGCGCCCGGACCAACTCATCGATGGCTGCAAGCTGCGGATCAGCACAACCGAGTGCCGCGAGTTCGCGCATTGCGTTCGCAAGATATTCGCGGCAAGGCCCGTTTTCGCCAACGGCTTCGGCAATGATCGAGGCGGTTTCGTTTGGCATCAGTCCGGCTGCATGTTGTGGATGCTCACTGTCGACAGCAAACGCGATCGCATCTAACAGCCCGGCGTCGGTCGCCACCTGCAGCCATCGCGGCTGGTAAATCGCGGTGTACAGCTCGCGCCGCCAGGTTGCCTCGAGATCGGCTTCTGCTGTTCCCGGGTCGAGCCGAAAGACGACTCCCCGGCAGGTCGCACCGGCGCACGCCTCAAGGCCGAGAGCCAGCCCGGGCTTCTCCGGCGTCCCGCGCGAGACCAGACTCCAGACGCAAAAGCTGCGGCGATAGTCGGCAAGTGTGGCCACACGCCGCTCCACGGGTTCAAAGAGCGGCTGCCACATCATCGAACCGTAAGCGAAGATCCTGATCTCTCGGTGCTTCGGCGCAGCGGACAGCAGTGCGCGCAAACTGAGGCTTCGCTGAGCGTCGGAAAGCCGCTCGAACGGAACGCGTGGCCTGTCGCTCACGCTCAAGTGCCGCAGCCGTAAAGCTTCATATGCTGGATCGGACCATGTCGAGCCCGGCGCGCGTCACTCGGCGGCTTCAGAATGTCCGGCGATCCGCTGCTTCGCTTCCTCCACCATCTTGGCCAGCTCCTCAGGGTCGTCGGCCAGGAAATGCCGCCCGGCAATATTCCAGGCGGCCATGACGATTCGACACTCGCGGATGAAGTTCGGGTCCTGTGTCAGTTCCGCCGGGTAACCGAGCTGTTCGAGACGCCGACCGACGATGATGGGATTCGACCATGACGGCGTTACCCGGTAGCCGACCTCCTGGCCGATCGTCTCAGGCGCCAGGTCGCAGGGCAGCTCCTTCTGCTCGAACTGATCGTCGATAAAGTGATAGGCCTTCTTGCCGATCACCGGATGATATTGGTGAATTGGCTCACCCATATTGATGCGCGTCATGCGGTCGGCGACTTCGGTCAGACGCTTCACGTCGTAATTCTTCTCAACGTGGGGATTTCGAGCACGCAGCAGGTTGCTGAAGAACATGGCCGTCGATCCATGCGCGCCCATTGCCGCCTCCGGCGTGAAGCCGGCCCAAACGCCATCGGCGCCCGCCAGCACCGCCTCGATAACGGCTGCATCTTCCATCCCGTTGCCGGAATGTGGATGCACCAGAACGGGCATTGGCGGTGGGTGATAGCGGCGAATCAGTTTGACCAGCTCGGCGGTCTGGAAGGGGAAGTGCGTACCACGTACATCCTCAAAAATTACCGCCTGAATCGGCAAGCCGGATAGCAGCTTCAAGGTCTGCGCAACGAGGTCCGGATCCTCATCCCAAGCGTCGAAGATATCGAGGAACCGCAAGAATATGCGGCCCCGGCGCGCCGACGGCTCAGGCAACACCTCCGCCCGCAGATAGTCGATGGACTGCACGAGGTCGGCGAAATAGTCATCGTAGGTCGCGCTATCCCTTGTGACGGTGCTGGATCGAACTTCTGTCAGCAGGACGACGTTGGGCAGCGCGAACTCGGCGATCCGGTCCATCGAATAGGACGGCTCGAACGGCTTGCCCTTTTGCGTCCGCACCACCATCGCGGCGCCAAAATAGCCGTCCATCGTATCGCCCTGCTCGTTGAGATAGCGGCAGAACTGCTCGTCGACATTCGGAAAGCCGAAGAAGTGACCGACAGCAAAATCGCTAAAGCCGAACTCCTTGGCGAGTTTGAGCACTTCCTTCTTGTCCTCAAGCGTATGGCCATTAGGCGCCGGCAAGGTCGGCTCGCGGACCGAGAGATCGAGGACGATGGGTACGACGTCGCGCAGGCGCGCCATCTTCTCATCCATTCGACCCTTCGCGTCGCGGACGGCCTCACGGTCGTCGTCGGTCAGCGTCGTCAGTTCATTGATGTTAGCCATCGTCTTGCTCCACGGCGATCCCGGCAGCCAGTCAGCCACGCAAGATTTCAATCGCCTGTCGGTAAGATTGATACACGCCTAGGCATGTCGCGCGCTACGCCGCTGCCCTGGCGCGGCCGGCAGCGTCATTCCTAATCGCGCCACGAATCTGCTGCGCGGCAGTGACGCAATATCCGTTGCCCAGAACCTTCTCATGCTGACGCAGGATCTTGTGAAGTTTGGGGAGCTGGTAGAACGGTACCAGCGGGATCGCATGATGTTCGGTGTGATAGGGCATATTCCAGCACAACCAACGGATCGGCGCGAAGGTAAACAGGGTACGCGTATTTTCGAAGATGTTGCCGTTGTAGGAACAGCCGACATGCTCGGCCATGCGGATGATGCGCTGCATCGGCTCCCCGGCAAAGCGCGGAATCAGCCAGTAGATGACCGCGGCCCAGCTTTGCAGACCAATTGTGATCGCTGCCACCGCGGCATAGGCCCCCCAAAAGAACCAGGCCTGCCGCTGTACAGCCGGGCGGGCGCTTTCAGGCGTACTCTGCTTCTCGAATTCGCTCAGCTTGCCGAATGGAATCCGCAACAAATTGCTGAAATGCACCTGAAAATGCGGGATTGCCGAGGCGTAATACAGCCAGCCGCCCAGCTTCTCACCGATCGAGAGAATCTGCGGGTCGCGCCCCTCTTCCTGCGTATAGGTGTGATGATCTGCGTGTTCGTAGCGAAACTTCAGCGGAAACTGCAGCAGGATTAGACCTGCGAGGAAGTAAACTGCGTTATTCAGCCGGCGCGTCTTGAAGGGCGTGTTGTGACTGCACTCGTGGTAGAGCGCGAACAGACAGGCGATAACGAAGCCGTGCAGTATGGTCGCCGGAATCACCCACCAGGTGCCGAGCGAAAGGAAAAGCAGATAGCCGGTCGCTACCATCGTCGCGATGTGACCGGACAGGAACAGCAAGCCCCAGGCATCGCTGCGGCGCATGAGCTCCCGTACCTTTTCCCTGCCGACAATGTTGCGAATGTTTTCCGACTCGTGGACATCGCCGGATGCGTCCTTGACGAAACCTTCCATCTCAATCCCCGCCGAACGGTTATTGCTTCCGACTTTAGCGAAACTGTATCGCCTGTTATAGGCGCCTTCGCCTCGCCCTCCGAGAGCCAGTAGCCATCGTTAGGCCCGGTTCGCTTCCCTGACTGCGCCTTTTACCCGGGTCCGCCCTTGCCACAAAACGATATTTGGCGACAAATAACCGCAGAAAAACTGCGAGTAGGATCGATGAGACTGTCTGACGTCAGCGCCTTTGGGACAGATTGAGGTGTTTTCATAAGGGAGGA
>CAZCVU010000253.1:0-4695 GCA_964501745.1 uncultured Flavobacteriales bacterium
TCGACGATCGCCAGTTGGCCGTTATGCACGACAGCGAAGGGGTCGGCATAAACTACGATTTTGCGCTGTTGGAGGGCGTCGAGCTGGCGCTCGACTACGGCGAGAGCCTTGATGATGTCTACCTCTATGCGAGCCGTCACGGCCATTTCGTTCATGCTGAGGCAGCAGTGGCGCTGGCTGCCGTGTCGGCAACAGGTCGAAACTGGCCAGAACGGACGACTGACGCGATGCTGGTGTTGGCGCGCGATCGCGTAAGCCCGGATGCGCAGATCGACGAATTCATCCTGCGGCTGGTTGGCGACGATGGCTTTCGCCAGGCCTGCACTAAGGCGCTTGGCCGCGATGCCGTGCCTTTCTCCTACTCATACCGGAGAATCGAGATTTAGCGAGCTAGCTTGTTGCGTCGTGTTCAACGCGCCATACCGTCGCCTTCCGGCCGAGCCGGCTTTCCAGTGCCCGAGGAACCGCGACATCGTAGTTGGCGCAGGCCGACAAGCCGCGTAGAGGCAGGTAATCGCGGCCTGGATCGCCCAACAGTACGACGGCACCGCGACCGGCCAGTCCACGCATCCAACCGATCGCCTTTTCCGCAAACGGCCGCTCGTAACAAATGTCGCCGGCAAGAATGACGTCCCAGCCGTCATCGCTGTCGATAAGATCGTCGCAGGAGACGGCTATTGTTACGTCGTTCAGTTCGGCGTTGAGAGATATGGCGACGGCGGCGAACTCGTCAGTGTCGGCCGCCGTCACGCGCGCTGCGCCGGCCTGCGCCGCAGCGATGGCGGCAATGCCGCTGCCGGCCGCAAAATCCAGCACTCGCCGGGCCTGCACCATCTCCGGGTGATCCAGGACATAGCGCGCTAGCGCCTGTCCGCCGGACCAGGCGAGGGCCCAAAAGGGAGGTGGCCGCAACAGGTTGTCGAGTTCAATCTTCGTCGCCTCCCATAGCGGGTCGAGTTCCGCTACCAAATGAAGACGGATGTCAGGTACCAGCGGTGGCGAATCAGGACGTGTATGTTCGACGATAAAGGACCGGAGCTCGCGTGCTTTGTCGGTCACAGCGGTGGATCAAGCTAGCACGAGGCCCGCAAACACTATCAGCCCGATCCACCTGTTCAAACGAAACTTGGTGAGGCAGTCGCGAGCGTTTCCAAGATCCAGGGAGACAATCTGCCAGATAAATCCGATCGCAACGGCAGTAAGGGCGGCGGCGTAAGCCCAAGAAAACCCGAGGGTAATGCCAGCGATCGCCAACAGTGCTATCGCGCTGGCGTAGAAGATCCATAGGTAGGGCTTGGTTCTGGCTCCGAGCTTCAGCGCCGACGACTTGATGCCGACCAGTGCATCGTCCTCTTTATCCTGATGCGCGTAGATCGTGTCGTAGCCAAGTGTCCATGCAAATCCGGCCGCGTAGAGGACGAGCGCCGGCCATCCGAGCTGGCCTTTGACCGCCGTCCAACCGACAAGCGCGCCCCAGTTGAAGGTGAGTCCGAGAAACGCCTGCGGCCAGTATGTTACCCGCTTCATAAACGGATAGGTAAAAACCAGGAGCAGTGCTGCCGCACCGAGTGCCACCGTGTATGCGTTAAACTGCAACAACACGGCGAGCCCCAGCAGCAGTTGAAGGATCAGGAAGATTGCCGCGCCGCGAACGGAAATGGTGCCCGATGGCAGAGGCCGCCCCGCGGTTCGTGCGACTCGTGCGTCGTAGTCCCGGTCGACAATATCGTTCCAGGTACAACCCGCACCTCGCATCACCAGACTGCCGACGGCAAAAAGCGCCAGCAACCGCAGGTCGGGCCATCGCTGACCGGCAAGTGTGCCGCTTGCCAAGGCGACGCCCCACCAGCACGGCAGCAGCAGCAGCCAGGTGCCAATCGGTCGGTCGAGCCGGGCAAGCCGGCAATAAGGCTGCAGCGGCGCGGGCACGACTCTGTCGATCCAGCCGCCCGCCGCGATGTCACTAGCCGTTTCCGTTTCATGTGCGGAGGTCATCGGAGTAATGTTTGCGCTAGTTGGCCGCTACACTCAAGTCGGGAAACCACGTTGCCTGCGGATTGAGAGACGGGCGCGGCCAGCTGTTAAGGCCAATGATCTAAACGTTGAGGAAAAATGAGCAAACGGCCACGCGCCCGACTTTATGTCGAGCAGGACCTAGCCCAAGGTGTTGAGGCCGGCATTGGGCCGGCACAGGCACACTACCTCAAACACGTACTCCGTCTTGCCGCGGGCGATGTCGTGGCACTTTTCAACGGGCGCGACGGAGAGTGGCTTGCGACGATCGACAGGCTGGGGAAGGGACGGGGTTCGCTGACAGCTACTGAACTCAGGCGGCAGCAATCCTCGGAAGGCGATCTCTGGCTTCTCTTCGCGCCGCCCAAGCGGGCGCGCCTCGACTTCCTGGTACAAAAGGCGAGCGAACTGGGCGCTACCGCAATATTGCCGGTCAGGACACAACATACGACCGTTACGCGTCTCAATGTGGAACGGCTCCGGGCGAATGTCATGGAGGCGGCGGAGCAGTGCGAGCGGTTGACCCTGCCGCGCGTCGAGGCGATGCGTGCGCTCGACGACGTGCTGCTCGATTGGCCGCCGGAACGGCGGCTTTTGCTCTGTGCCGAAGCCGGTCCTGCCAGGCCGATCGCAGAACTACTCGCCGACGCGGACCGCGCCGTCCCATGGGCGGTGCTTACAGGACCGGAAGGCGGATTTGCCAAGTCGGAGCTTGACCAGCTTTCCAAACTACCGTTTGTTAGCGCCGTCAGTTTGGGGCCGCGACTCTTGAGGGCTGACACAGCAGCAATTGCCGCGCTTTCGTGTTGGCAGGCGATGTTGGGGGACTGGCAAGCACGTCCGCCGGTTCGCTAGTCGAATTCCCATCTGGATCTATACCCGTATGTCCGCACCAATCGAAAAGGCCGGGTCCGCAAGTGCGGAGCCAATGACCGACAAAGCGCAGCTCGTCGAATATCTGGCGCAGGGTTCAAAACCGAAGAGTGCATGGCTGATCGGCACCGAGCACGAGAAGTTCGCGTTTCGGCTTGATGACCTGAGGCCGCTGCCCTACGACGGCGATGTCGGTATTCGCGAAATTCTTGAACGTTTGCAAAGGTTTGGCTGGGAGGCGGTTTCCGAGGACGGCAAACTCATCGCGCTAACGAGCGACGACGGCGCATCGATCACGCTGGAGCCAGGCGGACAGTTTGAGCTCTCTGGCGCGCCGCTGGAGACGATCCATCAAACCTGCGACGAAGTTCACCAGCATCTCGAGCAGGTCAAGGAGGTTTGCCAGGAGATCGGTGCCGGTATGGTCGGTATAGGTTTCAATCCGAAATGGCGCTATGAGGACATGCCTTGGATGCCCAAAGGGCGCTACCGCATCATGCGTGCCTACATGCCGATGCGCGGCAAGCTGGGCCCCGATATGATGGTGCGGACCTGTACCGTTCAGGTCAATCTCGACTACGAGAATGAGGCCGACATGGTCAAGAAGTTCCGTGTCGGCTTGGCGCTGCAGCCGATCGCCACCGCGTTGTTCGCCAACTCGCCGTTCACCGAGGGCAAGCCCAATGGTTTCATGAGCTACCGCAGCCGCATGTGGACGGATACCGATCCGGATCGCTGCGGCATGCTGCCATTCGTGTTCGAGGACGGTTTCGGCTTCGAGCGCTGGGTCGACTACCTACTCGACGTTCCGATGTATTTTGTCCACCGGGGCGAAGCCTATTTAGACGTCAGCGGACTCTCCTTCCGCGACTTCATGGCAGGTGAGTTGCCCGGCCACCACGGCGAACTTCCACAACTGCACGACTGGATCGATCATATGACGACGGCCTTTCCGGAAGTCCGTCTCAAGCAGTATCTGGAAATGCGTGGTGCTGACGGTGGCCCGTGGCGAAGGCTGTGCGCCTTGCCGGCGTTATGGGTCGGTCTGCTGTACGATGGGACGGCGCTCGACGCGGCTTGGGACCTGTGCCGTGACTGGAGCGAAGAAGAGCGCGAAAGCTTGCGCGAGGAGGTGCCTCGCACGGCGCTCAAAACAGCGTTCCGCAACGGTACGGTTCAGGACCTGGCTGTGAGAATGATCGAGATCGCCCGAGAGGGCCTACGCAGGCGGGCGGTGACGGACAGCTTTGGCGAGGATGAATGTCACTTCCTGTCGGCGCTTGAGATCATCGCGGAGTCGGGGGATTGTCCGGCGGAGACGAAGCTCAAGGCCTTCCATGAACGCTGGAACGGAAACGTCGACGAACTATTCGCCGAGTATGCCTACTGAAGTCGATCAGATCGCAAGTCGGTGATGCCCATTCGGCGGTGGCCGCAGACGGTTCTTTGGACGAAGCTATTCGACCGTGAACTCCGCGCCGGTGACGGTTAGCGTTCGTTTCACCGTTACCGGCTATCCCGCATCGTCGACGCCGCTGTACTCGATGGTAATAACGTCAGTCGGCAGTAGTGTCGCGACAAAGTGTCCAGCTTGGATGAACGATGAGTCGTTTGGACGGCAATTACCGGACCGTTCAGGCTGCCGTTCCGCCGACCGTAAGGCCGTCTACGCGCATCGTCGGCTGACCCACCCCGACCGGCACGCCCTGACCGTTCTTACCGCAGGTGCCGATACCAGGATCGAGCGCCATGTCGTTGCCGATCATGGAAACCTTGGTAAGGACGTCGGGACCATTGCCGATCAGCGTT
>CAZCVU010000254.1:0-4674 GCA_964501745.1 uncultured Flavobacteriales bacterium
GTTAATGAATTCCGGGTACGGGAAGGGAAGATAGTCGATGAAAATTTGTGTGTTTGGAGCCGGAGCGGTCGGTGGCACCGTTGCCGCTTACATGGCCAATGCCGGGCTTGACGTAACGCTGATTGCCCGCGGCACTACGCTGGCCGCCGTGCGCGACAAAGGACTTATTCTGCGCCGGACAGACGATGAGATCGTCACCCGGCCGAAAGTAACCGACGACACTATGGAGGCCGGTGTCCACGATATCGTTATCACGACGCTAAAAGTGCCAGCGATCCGCGGCGCCCTCGATTCGCTGAAAGCCCTGATCGGCACTGAGACAACTGTGGTGCCGGCCCAAAACGGCATTCCCTGGTGGTACTTCTACGGGCTACAGGGTGACTGGCCGAAGCGCCACCTCGACAACGTCGATCCGGGCGGGATCGTCTGGAAGGGGCTCGGTCCCGAGCATGTGATCGGCTGCGTCGTTGGAATGGGGGCTTCGGTTCCGGAGCCGGGTGTAATTTCCCATACCCCCCACCGCGGGCGGCAGGGCCGCTTCCCCGTCGGCGAACCCGACGGCACCGAGAGCGAGCGGGTACACCAGGTATCCGAGGCATTTAAGGCCGCCGGATTCGGATCGGAGATCAGTCCCGAGATCCGCAACAACCTTTGGCACAAGCTTCTGGGCAATGTCGGCGCAAATCCTATCAGCGTCCTGACGCTGGGGACAATGGGCGAGATGCACAGTGACGACCTCGTTGCCGATGTGTTGATCAAGATGATGCGTGAGTGTTTCGCAGTCTCCGAGAAACTCGGCGCCACGATTCCCGGTACGCCGGAGGAACGGATAGAGGTATTCAAGGGAACGGGTGCATTCCGAACATCCTCGCTGCAAGATCTCGACAAGGGCCGCCCCATGGAAGTCGATGCGATCGTCGGCGCGGTATCCGAAATGGGTAGAATGGTCGGCGTGGAGACTCCCCTGGTCGACGCCGTGTATGCGCTGACTCGCCTGCGCGCGGAGCTCGCTGACTGCTACCAGGCGCCTTGAGCTGGGCGCGGTAGTTTCGGAAGGAACGCGGAGCGTCCGAACTTGATACGTTGACGACAGGTACCGCCCAGCGTAGAGCATAGCCACGTCATAGAATCCAGGGCGAGCGTCAACATATGCGTATCCTCGGCAAGATCATCGTCCTTTCGGTTTTTGGCGTGATCCTGGTGAACACCGCCGCTGCTCAGGAAACCACCTTCTTCAGGATCGGCACCGGTCCGACAGCGGACACGGCATATACCATCGGTACCGCGATCGCCGCCGGCATAAGCAACCCGCCGGGCAGCCGGCCCTGCGACAAAGGCGGCAGTTGTGGTGTAGCGGGCCTGATCGCTAGCGCACAATCTACCGGAGGGGCGTTGGAGAACGTGGAGTTGATACGCCGCGGCGAAGTCGAGTCTGCGCTCGTCCAAGCCGATGTCGTTCATTGGTCACATTACGGCTCGGGTCCTTATCTTACGAAGACACCGATTCGCGATCTGAGAGTCGTTGCCAATCTATTTCGTGTAACTGTCCATTTTGTGGTCCGCGCGGATTCGCCGATCCGCACAATCTATCAACTCTCGGGCAAACGCGTCTCGTTGGGACCGAAGGGCTCAGGAACACGGGAAAACTCCCGTGACATTCTCGGCGTCTATGGTCTCAGCGAAGGCGATATTCAGGTTCAGCTGCTAAAACCGGGGCCAGCGGCCGACGCGTTGAAAGCCGGCGAAATCGACGCTTTTGTGGCTGTCGGGGGCGAACCTATCGAAGCGATCGCCGATCTGGCGCGACATTTGCCCCTGCGCCTGCTGGCGGTTGCCGGACCGCCTGGCGAGGTCCTGCGCGGGACACGGCCCTTCTTCGCCGAAGCCAGGATCACCGATAGCACCTACGAGAACGTCTTAGGCGTTCCCACCGTAAGCCTCGCCGAGCAGTGGATCGTCTCGGCGCAGGTCCCAACGGAGCTCGTCAAGGACCTTACGCGCGCGCTGTGGCACGAGAACACGCGGCGCATGTTGGTAAGCGCCCATCCCAACGGCAGGTTCGAAGCGCTAGAGAACGCCATGCGCAACATAACCGTGCCGCTCCACCCCGGCGCCGAAGCTTACTACGACGAGTTAAAGGCAAAGCAGTAGCGGCCCAAACTATTCGTTTCGCGCCGTGCCACCTTCGCCGACCACCACAAACGGCGCCCAGAATAACGGATGAGCGTAGTAAGGCCGATCGGGACTTGCCATCAGTTCGAGCATCGAACGCTGTAGCGCTTCAGCCCGACCAAGCGCGGGCTCGGCGACGGCAATCGAAAACAGCCTAGTCGTCAACCTTGTCGCGGCCTGCGAATCGACCGGCCAATGCGAAACCAGCAATGCACGCGATCCGGCGTAGAAGAATGCGCGCGCGAGTCCCGACAAACCCTCGGCTCCTGGAGTGCCGTCGGGTGCCGCCGTATTGCATGCACTGAGCACGACCCAATCAGCATTAAGCTTCAATCGTGCGACCTCCCCCGCCGTCAGCAGCCCGTCATCACCTGAGGTGGCAGTTGGCGGCGGCGTCATTACCAATGCAGGTTCGCCGACCTCTGCGAAATCACCGGCCGTCAACCCGTGCGTCGCAAACGCCAGCACACGATATTGAGCCAGATTTGCAGTCTTGACGGCGGGTTCTGTGGCCCGCGGCCCGAGGAAGAGATCTTCCGCGCTGCCTCCGAGACTAGTCGCCAGCGCCCGCAACTCGTCCGCCGTTTCGGGGAGCTGGGGCAATTCACGGACCTTGGAAACATCGGCCAGGCTGCCGCGCTGGTAGAGCGCCAAGGCAAGGTTAGCACGCCCACCGCCGGGCGCGCCGTCAAGCTCCGGGTCGCCGAATCCGACAAATGGACGCTTGGCCGCGGTCCGACTTGCGAAGACACGCAACGCCTTGAGAGATCGCACCGAAGGCAAGACAGTCACCGCATAGCGCTTCGCAAGCCACGGTATGTCTCGGTAATCCTCGACTTCGGTAACGGGTTTTGCGGGCACGCCGGTGACGAGAACGCCGGCCGGCAAGCTTTGAAGCGCTCCATTAGGAACCACAAAAACGCGCCGCACACCCTGCAGCAGCTGTTCTGCAGGTGCAAAGATCTGCTGATACAGTTTTTGCGCCTGCGCAACAGGGAACCGTGGGAGATCCTCGATCCGGGCAACGCCAACTGGATCAAGTGCCTGCCGCAGCGCCTGAACGGAGTCGCGAATGTCAGCCGCCTTGACGTCCAAAACATAGGCTTTGGCGTCGCCGTCGCGGACAACCCATAACATGCCTTTCGACGAGCCAAGCAGCCAGGCGACGAGGGCCTCGTCTGAGGCCAGTAGGCCTTGCGCCTCACCGAGCGCCAACGGCAGGGGATTTGCGAGCGCCGTATAGTCCGGAAATGTTTCCGCCAGGCGTGCATCCGTAGCGGTGATCGTCTTGTCGAGCTGCTCCATCTCCGCCCTCAAACGACCCTCGGCACGTGTATCACGCTTGTTCGGCGCCCGACCTACCGCCTTTACAAGGCTGGCGTCGGCGACATTAAAACGCACGACGGCGAACCAGGGAGGCGAGCGCATCATCGCCGGCCGCGAACCGCGCCGCCATACGGGCGACCGCCGACGCCGCTGCAGAGGTTCCTGCCAACTGCGCGATCTCAAAGCCTTCCTGCAGATGCAGGGCATTTTGCTGGCCGCCCGCCTCGTAGAGCGCGCCGCTGATGAAAGCATGACGGAAGAAGGCATTTCGCGCACTCCGACTCTGGCTCAGAGTGCCTGCTCCTTGCCGAGCGTCGGTACGCGCCATCCGATCGCGATAGATATCGCTGGCGCGCCGTATTGAGATTAACGCCTCGTCATTGCGATTCTGAAGTTCATAAAGACCGGCCAGGGAGTAGTTCGAACTCGCGACCCGAGGATGATTGCCGCCAAGCGCGCGTTCACGGATCTCAAGCCCCCTGCGAAACAACGATTCTGCCGCCGCGTAATTCTCTCTTGCCTGATGCAATAGGGCGTATTCGGCAAGCGAAGTCGCAACCGTTGGATGATCCGAGCCCAGAGACTTTTCACGGATAGCAAGAGCGCGGGCGAGAAGCGGCTCGGCTTCGTCATAGCGCGCTTGCTGCCGCATCAGTCGTCCGATACTCGAAACCGTTGACGCGACATTCGGGTGCTCGGATCCAAGCGACTTTTCCCGGATCGCCAAGGCACGCCGATAGCGAGCTTCAGCTTCCTCATTCTGCCCCAGATCATGTTTGATGATGGCAAGTTGATGAAGCGACGTGGCAACGTCAGGATGGCTTGCTCCCAATGCCTTTTCACGGATTGCAAACGCACGTTCGTGAAGCTGGATCGCCTCGTGCCTTCGCCCCAACGTACGAAGCGTGATGCCAAGATTGTGAAGCGATTGAGCGACGTAGCGGTCTTCAACGCCCAGCGTCTTTTCCCGGATCGCCAGGGCGCGCCGATGAAGCGGCACGGCTTCCTCATATCGGCCCTGTTCGTGAAAGGCACCGGCGAGATTGTTAACAGTCGAAGCGATCAGCGGATGTTCGGGCGCAAGGTGCTTTTCCCTGATGTCGAGCGCACGCTTCAGGAGCTGTTCCACCTCCGCGAACCGTCCCTGGTGGAGATAGGTCACAGCCGTATTGTTGA
>CAZCVU010000255.1:0-4625 GCA_964501745.1 uncultured Flavobacteriales bacterium
GTTCAGCGTCGACGATTTGCAGCAGGTGCCGCATGTCGCCGAAGTCATCGGCGTGGTGCGCGAGCGCTATCCCGAGCTTGAGAGATCGCGTTTGATCCATGAAACCGTGCGCCGCCTGATAAATGTCATGGTAACCGGTGTGCTCGATGAATCGAGGCGCCGAATCAAGCAGTTGAACCCGCGGACGGTCGAGGATATCCGGGCCGCGAAGCAACCCGTTATCGCCTTCTCCGCTGCGATGTCCGAGGCGGACAGATGCCTTAAAACGTTCTTATTCGAGCACCTGTATCGGCACGAATCGGTGGCGCGAATGAGGCAGGTGACACGTCGTGTGGTGACCGAACTGTTCGAACGCATGCTAGCGCAGCCTTCCGACATGCCGATACTATGGAGCGGCGCCGCCCCGCTGCCCAATACAGCGGCGACAGCCCGCATTGTTGCCGACTATATTGCCGGCATGACGGATCGCTACGCATTCAACGAACACGCTCGGATATTTGAAGTTAATATCTTAAATCAATGAATATTTACAATACGTTCCGTAATGAAATTGACGAGTTAATTGAAGAGCTGGCTGAGGCCGGTACGGTGCCATCTGGTCTCGATCGCTCGCGTATCAGCGTCGAGGCACCACGCGACCCCATGCACGGCGACCTGTCGACCAACGCAGCCATGGTGCTGGCCAAGTCGGCGGCTATGAAACCGCGTGATCTGGCGACGTTGATCGCCGAAAACCTGACCGGTTCTGCATTGGTATCTGCTGCTGACGTAGCCGGCCCAGGCTTTATCAATGCCCGCTTGGCAGACGAGGTATGGCGCGACTGTCTGAGCGCCATCCTACAGTCCGGAGTGGCCTACGGCGCTTCGACGATGGGCCGGGGCCAGCACGTCAACGTCGAGTTTGTTTCCACCAATCCGACCGGGCCGCTGCATGTCGGGCACGCACGCGGTGCGGTCGTCGGCGACGCCTTGTGCTCGCTGTTGGAAAAGGCGGACTACGAGGTCTGCCGCGAATATTACGTCAACGATGCGGGCGCCCAGGTCGATGCGCTCGCGCGCTCGGTCTATCTGCGGTATTGCGAGGCTTTAGGAGAGAATATCGGGATATTTCCCGAATCTCTCTACCCCGGCGACTATCTGGTGCCGCTAGGACGCGAGCTGGCGGAGAAACATGCCGATCGTTGGCGTGGCGAGCCGGAGCAGGTCTGGCTTGACGAGATCCGCGAATTCGCCGTCGATCGGATGATGGCACTGATCGGCAGCGACCTTGATGCGATCGGCGTACGTCATGATGTCTTCACCTCGGAACGCGCGATTGTCGAGGCAGGCCGCGTCGATCAGGTGCTGAAAATCCTTGAGGATAAGCAGCTTCTCTATACCGGAACGCTGGAACCGCCTAAGGGCAAGCAGCTTGAGGACTGGGAGCCGCGTCCGCAGACCTTATTCAAGGCCACGGAGTTTGGCGACGACACCGACCGCCCGCTCAGGAAGCCGGACGGTAGCTGGACCTATTTCGCGGCCGATATCGCCTATCATTTAGACAAGTTTCAACGTGGATCGCCAACCCTGATCAATGTCTGGGGTGCGGATCACGGTGGTTATGTCAAACGTATGCAAGCCGCCATGAAGGCCTTGACCGAAGGCCAAGCGGTGGTCGACGTGAAGATTTGCCAGATCGTCAAGCTGATGGAGCGCGGGCAACCTGCGAAGATGTCGAAACGCGCCGGGACCTACGTGACGCTGCAAGAACTTGTCGAGGTGGTTGGCCGTGATGTCGTGCGCTTCATCATGCTTACGCGTCGAAATGACGCACAGCTTGAGTTTGACCTGGCACGCGCTACCGAACAGTCGCGCGAGAATCCGGTCTTCTATGTGCAATATGCCCACGCGCGCTGCCGTTCGGTGCTGCGTATCGCGAAGGCCGCCTTTTCGGCGCTTGACCTCGAACGCGAAGCGCTTGCTGCGGCCGAACTCAGCCGCTTGACGGACGACTCAGAGCTTGCTCTGATCAAGATGTTGGCCGCGTGGCCGCGCCTCGTCGAAGCGGCGGCGGAAGCTCATGAACCGCACAGGGTGGCATTCTACCTTTATGATCTTGCTGCCGCGTTTCACGGGCTTTGGACAAAGGGCAAGGACGACTCTGCCCTGCGCTTCATCGTCGAGGACGACGAACCGTTGACGGCTGCGCGCCTAGCCCTGGTGAGGGGAGTTGAGACGGTGATAGCGTCGGGGCTTGAAATAATGGGTGTCGCGCCGGTCGAGGAGATGCGTTGATGCCGTCGGATTTCGATTCTCTGGATGCAGAGCTCGCGGAGATCGACGACAAAGCTGGTACGTCGGCAAAGAAATCTTCAAAGCTTCTGCCGGCGATCGTCGCTTTCATCGCTTTGTTGAGTTTCGCCGTCATCGTTGTCTACGCCTATAACCAAGGCGTTCAAGAGGGCAGTGAGGATGCCGCACCGGTCTTGAGGTCCGAGGGTCCGAGCAAAGTGCCGCCGCAAAGTCCGGGCGGACTGGACGTGCCGCACCAGGACAAGCTTGTCTACAACCAAATCGGCAAACAGCAGGTGGGTGAGGCTGTTGAGCGATTGCTGCCGCCACCTGAAACGCCGTTGCCGAAACCCACCGCACGCGTGGCGCCTCCGCCAGCCGTGGTGCCGGCGCCACCGCCGAAACTGGCGGCACCCGCCACCAGCACAAGCGACGAACAAACCGCCAGTGCGCCGCCACCGCCCGTGCCGCCCGCTGCACCAGCTCCCGCGGCGCCACCGCCCGTGCCTGAAGCGCCGAAAGCAGCCGCTCCGCCGGCACGATTGGCGACGCAACCCCAACAAACAGCGACGCAGCCTGCCGCAGCGGTAAAACCAACGGAGCTTGCACGCGCCCCGTCGCCGCAAACCGTCGCCAAATCAGCATTTCGCATCCAAATCGCATCGATGACCAATCCCGAGGCCGCGAACATCGAGTGGAGCCGCCGCGTCGAGCAGCACAAGGATATTCTGGGCGGGCTTACACTGGTCGTTGACCGGGCGGATCTAGGGAGTCGCGGCATCTTTTTCCGCGTCCAGGCTGGTCCCTTGCCAAGCCGCGCGGTAGCCAGCGCACTATGTGACAAGCTAAAGCAGCGTAAGGTGGGGTGTCTGGTTGTCCAGCCCTAGCTCGGGGGCCCCGCTGGCGGCCATCTTCGGCTGCGCCGGTCTGACGCTCGGTCGGAATGAAGCCGAGTTCTTTAAGCACTGCTCGCCATTCGGCTTCATCCTGTTCACGCGCAATATTGAAACGCCGGATCAGATCCGTACGCTGGTCGATCAGCTCCGGACGTGCGTTGGCCGTACCGAGGCACCGATCTTCATCGATCAGGAGGGCGGTCGCGTGGCGCGACTCGGACCTCCACACTGGTCGGAATCTCCCGCTGCGGCCGCTTTCGGACGGTTGGCCCTCGAGGATTCAGGTGCCGCACGCGACGCGGTCTACGCGCAGGCTTGCCTGATCGCCTACGAACTTGCTGCGCTCGGTATCTCGGTCGATTGCGCACCCGTGTTGGACCTCGCGGTCGAAGGCGCGCATTCGATCATCGGCGACCGCGCATTTTCGGACGATCCGTCGATTGTGGCGATGTTGGGCCGCGCCTTTTGCGATGGCATGCTGGCAAGCGGCGTGCTGCCCGTCCTCAAGCATGTCCCGGGGCATGGTCACGCTACCGTCGATAGCCATCAAGACCTGCCTCTCGTGGAGTTGGCGCGAGCGAGGCTGGATGCGGCGGACTTTCTGCCGTTTCGGAAACTCTGCGACATGCCGTTGGCGATGACCGCGCATGTCAGCTACAGCAACATCGACGGCGCCAGGCCGGCGACTGTGTCTGTGTCGCTGATCGAGACAGTGATTCGCCGAGACATCGGATTCGACGGATTGTTGCTCTCAGACGATATTTCGATGCGCGCGCTTGACGCGAGTTACGCCGATATCGGCGTGCGGGCAGGGGCTGCGCTACGGGCAGGATGCGACCTTGTGCTGCATTGTAACGCCGACTCGGCGGAGATGAGGTCGGTAGCTACGGCTTGTGGAGCGATGAGCGATGCCGCGCTTGAGCGCTGGGCAGCGGCCAGGCAGCTGCTCAAGACGAGACAGGTTGGGGACATTCCGCCGCGAGAGACCTTGGCACAGCGCCGCGACGCGCTGCTGGCGCGGGCGCCAATGGGAGTTTAGGAATAGACATGGGATTCCTTGCGCAGTTTGCCTACACGGCCTCGCTTTGGGTGTTGCCAATTCTGCTTGCCATTACGCTGCACGAGGCAGCCCACGGCTGGGTCGCCTGGAAACTGGGAGATGACACGGCCTATCGGCAAGGCCGCGTCAGCTTCAATCCGCTGCGCCATGTCGACGGCATGGGGACGATCATCCTGCCGGCGTTGCTGGTGATTGCGCGTGCACCGTTTCTGTTCGGCTGGGCCAAACCGGTACCCGTGAACTTCAATCGGCTAGGTTCGCCACGCCGCGACATGGTTCTCGTTGCTGCAGCGGGACCGGTGACAAATCTGGGTCTTGCAGTGATTTCCGCGCTGCTGTTCCACGTTGTGCCCGCTCTGCCGGAGACCATGCAGCTTTGGGCGGCGCGAAATCTCTCG
>CAZCVU010000256.1:0-4624 GCA_964501745.1 uncultured Flavobacteriales bacterium
AAAGATACCGTGACCGCCGGCGGGCGCGTCGCAGCGGTTGACACGGCTGCCTGTGTTGGTTGCCTGACATGTGTCCGCGCCTGTGCCTACGGCGCCGTCAGCATTGGCGCCGATCTGGCCGGAGTCGGCGATATCGCCGGTGCGGCCCAGGTAGAATCGGCGCTCTGTCAGGGCTGCGGGCTGTGCGCCGCCGCCTGTCCGGCTGGCGCCATCGACCTGATGCATTATACCAGCGCCCAGGTGATGTCGAAGGTCGACGCCTTGTTCGACGCGCCTAGACGCCAAGTGGAGGTCGTGTAATGACGGAGCAAGCGACGTTCCAGCCCAACGTTGTCGCCTTCTGCTGTCGCCACTGCGCCTACGCGGCGGCCGACCTGGCAGGCGGTTCGCGCCTCAGCTATTCGTCGGCCCTCAAGATCGTCGAGTTGCCGTGCACGGGCCGTGTCGATGTCCTGCACGTGCTGCGCACCTTCGAGGACGGCGCCGACGGTGTCCTGGTCGCCGGCTGCCTTGAGGGGACCTGCCACTATCTGATGGGTAACCTGCACGCCCGTCAGCGTGTCGACCACCTGCAGCGCCTGCTCGCCGACATCGGTATCGAGGAAGGGCGTTTGCGGATGATAAATATCTCGGCAGCCATGGGCAGCCAATTTGCCGAATTGGCATCGGAATTGATCGAACGAGTGGTCGAACTGGGACCGAGCGCCATCGGCGCCGGCAAGGCCGTCCCGCGGTCGAGCGCTGACGCGATGGGACAGGGCCCGGTCGACGGGCCAGGAGGTGAAGCATGATCGTCGCCGAACAGAAATCTCTCGAGCGCATCCGCAAAATGCTGAAGGGCTATCGCAAGGTGCTGGCCGTTGGCTGTGGCACCTGCGTTACCGTCTGTTTCGCCGGCGGACGCAAGGAGGTTGGCATCCTAGCCTCGTCACTGCGCATGGCGTCCGGCATTGACGGCGAACCCCTCGAAGTTGACGAGACTTCGGTGCAACGCCAATGCGAGAAGGAGTTCATCGACCCGCTTGCCGACCAGGTCGCCGATTACGACGCCATCCTATCGCTGGGCTGTGGCGTCGGCGTCCAGTCTCTGGCCGAGCGGTTCCCTAACAAGCGCGTCCTGCCGGGCCTCAACACCGAGTTCATGGGCGCGCCCACGGAGCAGGGTGTCTGGGAGGAACGCTGTCAGGGCTGCGGCCGTTGCGTGCTTGACATTACGGGCGGCATCTGTCCTGTCAGCCGCTGTGCAAAGCAGTTGATGAACGGGCCTTGCGGCGGCGTCGAAAACGGTCGCTGCGAAGTCGATCCCAGCATCCCCTGCGCCTGGTACTTGATCTGGGAGCGTATGGACGGGTTGGGGCTCCGGGACAGCCTGATGGAAGTGCAGCCGCCCAAGGACTGGTCGTCAAGTCGCGACGGTGGCCTGCGACGGGTTGTCCGCGAGGATCTGAAGGCGCCGACGCTTGAGGAAGTAGACGAAGGCTAGTAGGCATGACCGTGCAGGAAGCGAACACGGATGAGGCGGCGGCAAGCGCATCGCGGTCCAAGTCGGGCGGCAACCTCGAACGCGTGCTGGCCGCCGGTCACTTCGCCGTCACCGCCGAAATCGGCCCGCCGAAGAGTTGCAACCCTGAGGACGTGCGCACCAAGGTGCCGCTGCTGGCGGGCTTCGTCGATGCCGCCAACGTCACCGACAACCAAACCGCGATCGTGCGCATGAGCAGCATTGCCACTGCGCTCATCATTGAGAACGAGGGCCTCGAAACGGTGATTCAGATGACCTGCCGCGACCGCAACCGTTTGGCAATGCAGGCCGACGTGCTCGGCGCCGCAGCCCTCGGTATCCGCAATATTTTGTGCCTGTCCGGCGATCATCAGTCATTTGGTAACCACCCCGGCGCTAAGAACGTACACGACATCGACTCGATGCAGCTCGTGCGCATGATCACTGATATGCGCGACGGCAGCCAATTCCAGAACGGCGAGGAGATCCACGGTGGCGGTCCGCGGATGTTCATCGGTGCCGCGGCCAGCCCGTTGGCCGATCCCGTCGACCTGCGTCCCTTCCGCCTCGCCAAGAAGGCGAGCGCCGGTGCCGACTTCGTACAAACGCAGCTGGTTTACGATATCGGCCGCTTCCGCGAGTACATGAAGAAGGTGGTCGATCTCGGCGTGCACGAGAATGTCGCCATTCTGGCCGGTGTCGGCCCCCTGAAGAGCCCTGGCATGGCCAAGTTCATGAACGCCAATGTGCCGGGCATTACGGTGCCCGAGCCCTTGATCGAGCGCATGCAAGGCGCCGTTGCCAGCATCGACAAGGAAGACAAGAAGGCGCGTGGCCAGGCATGGCGGGCCGAAGGCATCAAGATTTGTGTCGAGCAGATCCAGGAAATACGCGAGATCGAAGGCGTCGCCGGCGTCCATCTGATGCCGATTGAGTGGGAGGCGGCGGTGCAGCCCTTGGTCGAAGGGGCCGGTTTGTTGCCGCGCCCGTCGGTCGAAGCGGGGTGACGGTTATGGATGCTGTGCCCAGCGCGGTCGCCGAACCGCTGTCTGAAAGTGTCCTTGGCCGCATTGGCGAGAACATTTTCCGCTGCTACCAGTGCATCAAATGCTCTGCCGGCTGTCCGTTGGCGGACGAGTTCGACCTGACGCCGAACCAGGTCATGCGCTCGCTGCAACTGGGCGATGCCGAGGTTCTGAAGAGCCGCGCTATCTGGCTCTGCTCGAGCTGCTACACCTGCGCTACGCGCTGTCCGCAGAACATCGACGTGACCGGCGTCATGGATGCCTTGCGTATGGAAGCGCGGGCGCGTGGTGTGAGGCCGGCGATCCCCGAGATCGACCGCTTTAACGCGCTGTTCCTGCGCTTTGTGCGGCCTCTCGGACGCGTGCCAGAGTTGCTCTTTGTTCTCGCCTACAACCTGTTGCGCGGCGAGCCGCTGCGCGACATGGCCATGGGCTGGCGCATGATCAGCCGGGGCAAGATGAAACTGATACCGCGCTTCGCGCGCGCGCCGAAGACGGTAAGGCCGGTCGTGGCGGCGCGCGAGAAGGTCGCCTACTTCCCAGGCTGCGCCGCCCACTCCTCGGCCGCCGAGTACGACCTGACGGCGCGCACGACCGCCGACGCCCTCGACATCGACCTCGTCGAGCCACCGGGCTGGACCTGCTGCGGCGCTGGCGCGGCGCACGCGAGGGACCGGACGATGGCCCACGAGATGCCGATGCGTACCATGGCGACCATCGAGCGCATGGGCATCGACACGGTGACCTCGCCGTGCAGCAATTGCTTCGCGCGCCTCAAGGTGGCCGAACACTCTGGCCTCGACAACGCAGATGCTCTGCGCCTCGTAGAGGCCGCAACCGGCCATGCCTATCGCGGCAGCGTTAAAGTGCAGCACCTGCTCGACACGTTGATCGACCGGGCCGGCCTGGAGACCATTCAGAGCCGCGTGAGCAAGCCTCTCGCCGGCCTCAAGGTCGCCTGCTATTACGGCTGTCTGATTACGCGACCGAGCAAGGTCACAGCTGCCGAAAATCCGGAATACCCGGTCAAAATGGACCAGCTGTTGCGGGCACTTGGCGCCGAGACCGTCGACTGGTCCTACAAGACCGAGTGCTGTGGCGCTTCGCTGAGCGTCACCCAGACACCGCTGGCACTGAGGATGTCACGCAAGGTTGTGGCCAATGCCCAGACCTGCGGCGGCGAGGCCGTGGTCACCATGTGCCCGATGTGCCACCTCAACCTGGACGCCCGCCAACCGGAGATGGATCTCGACACCCCGGTTCCTGTGTTGCACGCGACGCAGCTGATGTCGCTGGCCTTCGGCCTTGGCACAAGAGCGGCGCGTCTCAACAAGAACATCGTCGACCCGCGCCCCCTGCTGTCAGCCAAGAATCTGCTCGACTAGAGCTGATCCGCGTCGGCCGTCAAGTTCACTTCGAGGCCGCCGTTGAAAGCCGCTTCCCGGCATTTATACGCTCGGCCGGCGCCGACGACGGCGAGCTCCGCGAAGTCAACCAGGTCTGCAGTTACTTCAGCTATGTACACCGTCTTCTCACCGGCATGGCCGTGACGACGGCAGGCGACGTCATCGGCTAGGACAAAGGCGAGTAGGGGCCTGCCCTACGCTTTCTCTATTTCCTTTTCTTTCTCTTCCTTGGCCGCCTGACGGGCCCGTTTGATCCATGCGGCACAGTTGGGGTCGTGTCCCATCATCAGGTCCGCGGCTTTCACGGCACTCACGATCGAGCCGTGCAGTGGATTGGTGATTGCCGAGTGCAGACCGGCAGCAATCGCCATGGCGAGAAAGTTCGAGTTGATGACGCCGCGGTTTGGCAAGCCGAAGCTGATGTTGGACATGCCGCCGGTGGTGGTGATTTCAAGCTCCTCTTGGAGTCGGCGGAGTAATTTGATTACCCCGGCGCCGGCCGTATTGATGGCGCCGACTGTCATGACCAGCGGATCGATTACGATGTCGCTTTTCGGGATGCCGTGATCGGCCGCGCGCTCGACAATATTCTTTGCAACTTCAAACCGTTCATCCGGATCATGCGATATGCCGGTATCGTCGTTGCATAGGGCGATCACTGCAGCGCCGTGTTTCTTGATCAGCGGAAGTAC
>CAZCVU010000257.1:0-4593 GCA_964501745.1 uncultured Flavobacteriales bacterium
AAATCCGCCGCGCGCCAGTCATTCCGGCCCACTTGGCTGAATACGGTGGGTTTACTTCAATCCCCAAACTTCGCTGCTCAAGCCGCTGCCGTACGATATGTCCACGCAGCTCAGAGAGACTGCATTTGTGACCAAAGGTGAGGCAATCTCACGCGACCTGCTGCGTGATGAGCGGATCAACAGAGTGTTTGGGACAACGCTGACCACGCTGATCGAGGGGATGACGTCGGGCGAGATCACCAAACTCCTCGCGGACGCCGAGGCACGCCACTTACCGCGTCTTCAGAAGGAATACCTGCTGCTCGGTTCGTATCCGCTCAACCGGCTCGTCCGGCGTGCGTCGATGCTGAGCAAGAGATATTTCGCAAACCGAGGCACCGACTCGCCCCTTCCCTATGATCAGCTCCTGTTGGCTCGCGAATACTCGAAAGAGGATGAACGCGTACTCGCGTTGCTGAACACGACGCTGCGCCCGATCATCGTCAAGCGTGTCTATTTCACTAACTGCAAGGGTCCCGCGCCCGCGCGCACTGAAGCGGTCGGCGACGGCGAATTGCCTGTGACGTTGCCGCCCGGGAAGCCGGGCCAAGTTCCCGAGGAGATCGAGCTGAGGCTGATCGATGACGTCGGACACAACTGCACAATGCAGGTCGAATCCCAACCGGCCGCTGGCGGCAAGACGAACACCGTTTCCGTCGACCCGGACTTCCCGGGGCTCGAGACCTCGCCGATCCCGGCGAGCACGATAACAGCAGCGCTCCAGGGTCGGGACTTCCTGACCCATGACGGAGACGCGAAGGAACTTCACGTCACCGCCGGCGATCACACCATCGGGCGCGATCTCGTCGTGCCCGATGGTGTAACGTTGGTGATCCCGTCCGGCACCACGCTGCGCTTCGCCGCCACCGCCGCAATCGTCTCCCACGGACCGGTCAAGTTCAACGGTACCGCCGAGGCCCCCGTCACCCTGCGCCCGGCCGACGACAAGAAGGGTTGGCAAGGCATCGCCGTCGTTCGCGCCGGCGCACGTTCGGCGGTCCAGCACACACGTTTTATCCACACCACCGGCGTCGCCAAACCGGGCTGGACGCTGACCGGCGGCGTGACGTTCTACGAAAGCGACGTCGACATCCGCGCCACGACCTTCAAAGCCCACGACGGCGAGGACGCCCTCAACATCGTCCGGTCGGACTTCACCATGGCTAAGATCGCCTTCCACACCACTCTGTCCGACGCCTTCGATTCCGACTTCTCCACCGGGCGCATCACCGACACCAGCTTCACCAACATCGGCACCGCCGGCGGCGGCGACGCGGTCGATACCTCGGGCTCCAAGGTCGAAATCAGCGGCGTCACCTTCCGCAAGGTCTCCGACAAATCGATCTCGGTCGGTGAGGCGAGCACGGTCACCGTGCGCGACGTCACGATCGAGGACACCGGCACGGGGCTCGCCAGCAAGGACCGCTCGACGCTGACCGCCACCAAGGTGTTGATCCGAGGCGCGAGGTTCGCGCCGCTCACGGCCTACATCAAGAAACCGGAATACGGCGGCGCCACGATCATCGCCGACGACATCTCGATCGAAGGCGGCAAACAGGAAAACCTAGTGCAACTCGGCAGCCGCATCGTCGTCTCTGGAAACGAGATCACCGCCCAGGCCCTCGACATAGACGCGCTATACGACACCGTCATGAAAAAAGGCGCACAGTAACGCGCCTGGGAGCATGAAACCCGGCGCGCGGTTGCGCCCGAGCTTCCACCGCATCTGGCCGGGCGCACCATCGACGCCACTGGCGCGATTGTCTGCCCCGCTCTGATCTTCTTCCATGTCCACATATACGTACGGGTGACCAAATTCGGCTTGCCGCCCGACGCGGCGGACCCGTCGCTTCTCATTCCGCGAAGTTTACGGCGAATTGGGGGTGCTACTCCTCAAGAACGCCGGTAACACGGATTCGTATGCCCGTGAGACGAGGTCAGTCCGAAAGCCGGGCAAGGGAAAACGGATCGATGCCAAAACGGTCCACGTCACCGCGCCCATCTTCGACTCCAACGAACAGAGATATTTAACCAGCGTCCGCGGCGACCAGCGTGACCTTATCGCTGCGGTTGGCGAATTGGCTGTGGGCCAGATTGTGTTCGCTAACATGAATGAAATTGCAGCTCAAAGTGTGTTGCGACAAATCGAGCGAAAGTCCGTCTTCGCCTTCCACCGGTACAAATCGAATTGCATCCAGCACCTGCTGGGCTGGCCGGTTTTTCCCGGTTTTATGGAAGTTGATCCACAGCCGCTTGGGCGCACCAAATTTCGGATGTCGAACAATCCAGTCGAAGAAGGCTTGCTCGACGAACTTGCCCTGCACACGACAGGACAGCATGAAATCCCTAACCCGCAAAACGGCGCCATCCGATTCGACAATGCCGATCCCGACCATCCCGTAAGAGCCAAATTTGTCGGAACAATACAGCATGAATTTTGAAACTTTCCGATCATCCAGAACCTCCTGGATCTGGTCCCGGCTGTATTTGCGGCCGGAGAAATTGAGCTGATTGGTGCGCTGAACGAGTTCGGACGCCCGTTCAAAGTCGTCGTCCTGATAGTCCGAAATATCTAGCCTGATGTCACACGATGCAAGGAAAGTCAGGTAATCCCCGCTATAACCCGTCATAGCGTTCTCGCGTTCGACGGCTTCCTGATACAGGCGGCGGCGACCCATCGCCTCACGACTTGTGCTGCCCTGCAGCCGCGGATCTTGGGCGAGCGTATTGATCTTAGTTTCGTTGAAGCACGCAACTTCAGGAATCGCGTGCTGGACCTGTTCCAGTTCGAACGGGTTATCATCGACAAAGATGAAGCTATCCAACCCGATATTCAGGTCCTTTGCGATCTGTCGAATATTCTCGCTTTTGGGGATCCAGTTAATTTTTGGATATAGGAAATACTCGGCGATCCCGAATTCCTCGAGCTGGCGCCACGCATGATCGTGCGAATTCTTGCTCGCAATGCTGAGCAGGATTCCTCTTTCATCGAGTGTCCGCAGGGTATCGACCAGACCATCCCGAAGATGAACGTCCTCATTTTCGAGCAGAACGCCGTTCCAGACGGTATTGTCGAGATCAAAGACGACACACTTCGCGCCTGGGCGGCCGTTGGTTGTCGCCGCGGGCTGGTCGTAAGTGACAAGATCCGCCGTCAGAAACACCAGATGAGCGGATTTATCGTCCGCCGGAACGAAAGACAAATCGAAAGGCAAACCGGATTCGGTAACGCTCCGGAAAAGGACGAAATCAATCTCATGCCGCGAGTAGCCCGGTGGAAGTTCCAGGTTGGTGGAAAACGGCGGCGGCAACGTAGTTATGTCCGCGCCCTTCAATTCGGCGCTTGCCACGCTCATGCGGAACTGAATTTCCACCACCGAGTCGGACGGGTTATAGATTTCAATCAGGAATGCCGAGGGCGCCGCGTCGGCACTGTAGCGGCGATGCTTCCCGCGCAGATAACGTTCCAAAAGCGCCCGCGTCGCGTGGCTGAATTCCTTGTTCCGGGTGATTTTCGCAACAACAGATCCGGCGGCGCTGACAATGGGGGCGCAACATTCGACCATGCGCTCCCGGCGAAAAACCTTATTCGCCGCCTCCATATAGGTGTTGCCGCGCGCCTCCAACTTGCCCCACTTCTTGAACACGACTTCGGCACCGTATCCGCGCAACGTCTTAAAATTTTTGTTCCGGTAAACGCCATGCGCAAATCTGCGGCACATGCCGTCGGGCCGGGATTCATACAGATCGCACGTCGCAAAACAGTCAGGCGCAGAGCATTCCGTGCAGTGTTCCCCCCACAGCAGAAACGACATGGCCCGTATGCCAGAAGCAGGCTCATAACTGCCGACGGGCTCTACCGCTGCAAACAGCGCTTGTTCGCTCTTTTCGTTCTGATCGAATTCAAACATTTTGTATCTTGACGCTCGAATTTCTGGTTTGGGACCGAATTCAGGACCGCCCGTGGTCCGGACTGCCGGCGCATTGGGAGTGGGGAGGCTCTCAATCGAGGAATCACCGTAAAACCGGCAGTCAGCGTTATTTACAGAGTAACGTTCATTTTGTTTAAGAAATTGAGAACGGTGGCGAAGTATTCTCCAATGAAGCGGCCGATTCGTTAGGCCGGAACGGCGGACCAATAGTGGACCGTCTATAGCCTTCATCAGGCTTGATCTGATCCATGGCGGGGGCGATGTACCGAGTGAGCTGGTCCCACATTGTTGGACAGTCTGGCAGCGCGGTTAAGGTGTATTCCGTTGCCTGATCATGCTGCCAGAATCCTATTTATCCCATCCTGCTGCTGTTGTTGAGCCGGTGGGTATGTGGGTAAGCCGTCAGGCTTAGCCATCAAATCCACGGGCTGCCCGGCGTTGTAGGTTTCCGCCGGCGTCCGACCAGCGGGGGCGGAATGAGGTCGCTCGGTATTGTAGAAGCCGATCCATTCGCCGATGACCCGTTCGGCCGTGAAGCCATCCGCCAGGTCGTGCAGGTAGACCGCCTCGTATTTGAGCGACCGCCACAGCCGCTCGATGAAGATGTTGTCCATGCATCGGC
>CAZCVU010000258.1:0-4587 GCA_964501745.1 uncultured Flavobacteriales bacterium
GCTTGGCGCATTTGGTCAAATTCCCATCAACGATTACATGATCGGCAAGACGGCCAGCGGCGCTTATCGGGCCCGCATTTATGGCGTTCGCTATGTAGTAAGTTTCACAGTCTTGGCGGTCACTTTGCCGTTGATAGCCTTCGTCCATCAACATTGGGGTTTCGATACCCTATTTCGAATTCTTGCCGGTGCCGCCTTCGTGATTCTGGTTGCCGTCGCGATCTTACCTAGAGGATTGCTACCTCAGAAAGCCGAGCCAGTTGCAGCAGAGTAGAAGCAGTCCGCTTTGGGTCATCAGCAGAAGCTTTGTAGGCCACATTAATCGCTAGGCGCCTTGCCCAACCTAAACGCTGAGCGCTTGCGCCACGTCTTCTTTGATGTCTTCGACATCCTCAAGGCCGACCGAGAGGCGAAGCAATCCGTCGCTGATGCCGAGCCGCTCGCGCTCCTCGGCCGCTAAGCGGGCATGCGTCGTCGTCGCCGGATGGGTGATCAGGCTCTTGGTGTCGCCCAGATTGTTGGCGATATCGACCAGACCGAGCGCATTGACGAATTGGAATGCCCGCTCCTTGCCGCCGTCGAGCTCGAACGAAACCATCGTCCCGCCGCGACGCATCTGCCGCTTTGCCAGCTCGGCCTGCGGGTGGGAGGCGAGTTCGGGGTAGAGCACGCGCGCCACATCGTTGCGTGCCTCCAGGAAACGTGCCACCTCGAGCGCGTTGTCGCATTGCCGCGTAACGCGCAGTTCCATCGTATCCATCGCCTTGACCAGAACCCAGGCGTTGAACGCGCTGAGCGCTGGGCCGGTGTGGCGCAGGAACGTCATCAGCGGCCCGCGCACGAACTCCTTGGTGCCCAGGACAGCACCGCCCAGCGTGCGGCCCTGCCCATCGATATGCTTGGTCGCCGAGTAAACGACGACATCGGCGCCAAGCTCGAGCGGCTGTTGCAGCATTGGCGTTGCGAAGACATTGTCGATGACCAACGACGCGCCAGCGGTATGCGCAAGTTCCGCAACCGCCTGCAGATCGATAATCTCAAGCGTCGGATTGGACGGCGTTTCGAGGAATACCGCCGTCGTCGGTTTCGATAGCGCCTGCTCCCATTCGCTAAGGTCGGTGCCATCGACGAATTCCGTTTCGATCCCGTAACGCGGCAGGAACTCGCCGACGATGACATTGCACGAGCCAAACAGCGCGCGTGACGCGACGACCCGGTCGCCGGTATTGAGCTGACACATCAGTGACGCGAACACCGCGGCCATGCCGCTCGCCGTCGCGAAGCAGTCCTCGGCGCCCTCGAGCTCGCACAGCCGCTGCTCGAACATCGTCACCGTCGGGTTGCCGTAGCGCGCGTACATGTAATGGTCGTTCTCGCCCCGGAAGGCGGCCGCGGCCTGCTCCGCAGAATCATAGACAAAACCCGACGTCATATAGATCGCCTCGCTGGCTTCGCCGAACTGACTGCGTGTCAGGCCGCCGCGAACCAGCACAGTCTGCGGACGATACGTCGCCTTTTTCGAACCAGCCATTACGCCATTCCTATGGGCATTGCCCCACGCCTGCCGCACCAGCTGCGGCGCGTGGAGGCCCGTCATTAGCCTATTCCACTGCCCGCAATCAATGGCAAGATCGTCATCGTACACCGGTGCAGCTCGCGCGAGTGGCGGGATTCACAGTGAGAATTCAAGGCGGTGGCATTGCCTGGGCATGTATACTGACAATGCCAACGACGTTGGGAAATCGGCAATTCTCGCACTGTAGCTCCGACATGGAAAACATATAGGTAGGCCAATGATCCTCCATCTCAGCACCTGGAAGGAAGTCGAAGATTATCTCAGCCGCTCGAAAGGCATCATCATCCCCATCGGCTCGACCGAGCAGCATGGCCCGAACGGCATCATCGGCACCGATTCGATCTGCGCCGAGGTTATTGCCAAGAGTGTCGGACAATCCATCGACGCGCTCATCGCACCGACCATCTACTGCGGCCTGGCCCAGTTCAACCTCGCTTTCGCCGGCACGCTGACGGTCCGGCCAACGACGCTGATCGCCCTCATCAAGGACACCATCCTCTCGCTGGCCCATCATGGCTTCGAGCGCTTCTATTTCCTCAACGGCCATGGCGGCAACGTCGCCCCGGCACGCTGCGCATTTCAGGAGATCTACCACGAGGAGAGTCTGGCGCCGAGCAACCGGCCGAAGATCCGCTGCCGCCTACGCAGCTGGTGGGAGCATCCGAACACCGACAAGATGCGGCACGAACAGTATCGTGAGTGGGAGGGCTTTCACTGCACGCCGAGCGAGGTCGCGATGACGCAATACGCCTTCCCGGACTCCATCAAGTCGGTGGAAACCGGCGAACCGACCAAGGTCTCGATGACCTATATCAGGGACCATCCAAACGACGACCACTACGAGGCCGAACACCACCGCCGCATCTTCCCCGACGGCCGGATCGGGGCGGATTCCTCGCTCGCCACGCCCGAGCTCGGCAAACAACTGGTCGAGATCGCCGTCAAGGACGTCTGCGAGGACTACCAGCGCTTCATGGGCGAGGAGGAATAGAGCACAGCTTGGCAGCGGTTGCGGCCGGGGCGACGAAATGGCGACCGGCTGCTGACTAATATGGTAGCCAAGGATGTCCGCTTACCGGCCTAAAGCGGTCATAGGTAACTCGCCGCTCAAACGTCCGCTGCTGACCCAAAGCGGACATCGATCGCATATGGCATAATCTATGGACGAGCCCTTAGGGCGCTCCGGCACCGTCCTCTCGGTCTCGGTGAAGACCGTATTCAGCACGTTCGGAGCTTCACGTCCTAAGCCAAAATGGAGACGTTACGGAAGACCGCCAATTATGACTATTCGTAGCCCAAAGAAACATCAACTGAGCATCCTCAGTGAAGAGGATTGCCGTCAAATACACAGTTCGGCTCTGCAGATATTGCGTAAGATCGGAATGGAAATCCGTGATGAAGATACCCGTAACCTGTTGAAGGGCGAAGGTTGCCGGCAAGATGAAGACGGCTTTCTTCTGTTCGAAGAAGAACTGATAGAGGCTGCACTCTCAACCGTTCCTTCCAAGCTGATCCTTTACAATCAGAACGGTGACGTGGCGGTTGATACGAGCGATGAAGTCACGCATTTCGGCCCCGGCATCAACTGTATCCATACGTTGGATCATGAGACCGGCGAGACACGCCAGTGCGTGTTGGAAGATGTTTCGAAAACGGCTCGCCTCTGCGAGCGGTTGCCCAATATTGATGTGGTTGGATCTTTAGGTTCTCCCAGCGATGTGCTGCCCGAAGAGGAATCGATCGTCACTGTCCGGGCTATGGTTGAACAGACGAGCAAACCTGTGGTGTTTACCGGTCACGATGAACTCAAGGTTGACCAAATCTGGGCCTACCTTGCGGACGTCGTGGGCGGTTGGGATGCTTTGTCTGAAAAGCCCATTTGCATCGACCTCACTGGCCCCGTTTCGCCGCTCAAGATAGAAGAAGAAACCTGCAGGAGGCTTCTCAATGCGGCCAAAAGGCGCCTGCCGATTGCCTGTTACCAGGGTATCATGCCCGGTTTAGTCAGCCCGATAACCCTGGCGGGAACGCTCGCCCAGGCCGCTGCGGAAATCCTGGCATGCATTGTCATACACCAACTGGAAGGACCCGGCGCGCCGGTGATTACAGGTTCAGCGATTCTGCCAATCGATATGCGTACTGCCGGTCTTGTCGTTGGGGCGCCGGAATATGCTCTTGGTTGTCTCGCCTCGGTGGATTATTTCAACCATATCGGTGTACCAACCTGGGTCGGAGCGGGCCGTTCCGAATCCCACAACATTGATGCGCAAACCGGCGCCGAAGCGAGCATGAGTATTACCTCCGCCATCCTCAGCGGGACTTCCTTTGTTCACAGTGTCGGCGCGCTTTCCAGTGGTAGAACAGGATCTCTGGAGATGCTTGTCCTCTGCGATGAGTTGATCGGCATGGCCCGTAGGTTCGGGGCAGGCACGACGGTTAACGAAGATACGCTCGCCGTTGAGGTCATTAGGCGCTCCGCCAAGACCTCCAATTTCCTGTCCGAGAAACACACCATGAAGCATTTAGAAAACGAGATGTGGTTCCCTGAATTGCTCGAGCGAAGATCCGAGAACGTCTGGCGAAATGAGGGGGCGGAGACGCTGCAGTACAGACTTCGCGAAAAGCTGAACACGCTGCTGGCGTAGACGAATAAGACAACCTGCACGACCAAGAAACTTGGTCAAACCCATGCCAAACATCGAGCTCGTGACAACACTGTAACTAAGTTGGTGAATAAGGAGCCCGACGGAACGGTGCATTGATGATGCGCAATGTCCGGTTCTGGCTGCAAGCAGACCAACTTCATGAGCCATCGCAGCGTCGGCTTCTGACCCATAGCGGACATTTGATCGCCGATTTCCAATCCGTCTGACGCACAAGTTAGCAGGAGCAGTTCAGTTGCAAACCACTATGGCTTCATGAATGCGCAGTGGCTTTGGCTCCGAGACGTGCCAGAATAATGGAAAGAGGGGAATGTGCGTTAGATGATCGGGAACATACGTCTTTATAGT
>CAZCVU010000259.1:0-4573 GCA_964501745.1 uncultured Flavobacteriales bacterium
GCGGAGGGGTGCCGGAGTGGTCGAACGGGGCGGTCTCGAAAACCGTTGTGCGCTTGCGCGTACCGTGGGTTCGAATCCCACCCCCTCCGCCAATCTGCAACGGCCCTGGTTACTGCGGACGTGGAGCCTCGACTTGGTCATGCCAAACTTGTTGAGACAGGACCCAGGTGAAATTTAAGAGAAGGGTGCGCTCCGTGCCCAAAAAAGGCGCCGATCGTGGCCGTCAGTCAATTTGAAGACAGTCTGATGTCAGCCGGTCCAGCCACCGTCAATGACCTGGGCCTGACCGGTGGTGAAAGCAGACTCATCACTCGCGAGATAGGTCGCCAGTGCGGCAATTTCCGCGGTATCGCCGAGTCGCCCCATCGGCTGGCGGGCTTTGAAATCTGCCATTGCCGTTTCGTAATCGCCGGTGGCTCGAAGGCGATCCTGCAACGATGGCGAATCGACGGTGCCCGGGCATATCGCGTTGCAGCGTATGCCTTGGTCGACAAAGTCGGCAGCCACCGATTTCGTCAAGCCGATCACGGCCGCTTTCGAGGCGCAATAGGCGAAACGGTTCGGCACCCCCTTCAAGCTGGAAGCGACCGACGACATGTTGATGATCGATCCGCCGGACTGGGAGAGCATCGCCGGCAGAAAGGCGCGAATCATGCGGTACATTGCCTTCACGTTCAGATCGAACGAAAAATCCCAGCTAGCCTCCTCGCAAGCCAAGATCGAGCCATCAGCGACGTAGCCGGCGCAGTTGAACAGTACATCTACCGCGCCGACACGCGCCGCAAAGTCCAAGATACTGGCATCATCGGTCACGTCGAGCACCGCCGTTTCCATACCCGACAATTCCGCCAGCACGCCTTCGTTTATGTCGGTTGCGATCACACGGCCGCCTTCCGCCGCGAAACGTTCGGCGGTTGCGCGTCCTATGCCCTGTGCCGCTGCGGTGAGCACACAGAGTTTGCCTTCTAGGCGCTTCATATCGCCTCCTCTGGATTCGTTCGCCACATACCCAGGCCGCGGGGCACCGCCGCGTTGGGAAGCGGCTGATACCGTGGCGGACTGTTCAACCATCCCTAAAATTGCTACCGTGAAGCCCGGGCTGCACGAGAAAATATACATGATTGTTACGATTGTGACGTTTCATCTCGCCCAACCGTCCGCTTTGGACGAGATCAGCAAGACCTTCCAAGCGACGGCGCCCAAGTACCGGGGCATGCCGGGCCTACTGCGGAAGAATTACTGGCTGAGCGAGGACGGGCGGCGCGCCGGAGGGGTGTACGTTTGGGAGTCGCGGGAGGCTGCAGACGCGAATTACACGCCGGAATGGAAAGCGTTCGTTGAGGATAAATACGGCTCAACGCCGGAGATCGAATACCTGCACTCGCCGGTCATGGTGGACAATCGCGACGGAACCATCAGCGTCGCCGCATGAGCTGACAACGGTGCAGATGTCCAGCTGACCGAGATTGGTCCATCCGGCCTAGAAACTGCCGCTTGTCGGGTTATTCGATCCAATGGATGTCTGATTCGGGTCAGACGGGCGGTTCCTTGCCTAGCGATTATGGCCCGCTGGTAATTGAGAGCAGACACTGCGCGCCATCAAGGTAGCGTTGCGTGCGGCTGCGAATTCACAAGCTCAATAACGGGCATTGGGAGCGGTATTGGAGCCGAATCAAAGGAGAGGGAAATGCCAAAGGTATTACGGGACTTTATGCCGGGTGATCTGGAATTTCAGATGTTCGTGCTTGACGAACTTGCGGACGAACAGATCGCTCAAGGTGCGGATGTCTTGAAGCTGACGATCGGTGTCACCGAAATGTTCATGCCCGAAGTCGCACTCGATAGGATGATCGAGAAACTTCGGGAACCAGAGTTTGTTAGACGCGTGTATCCGGAAGGGCTTCCCGAACTGCGCGAAGCTATCGCGCAATTCTACAATCGGCGATATCGGGCCGACACATCGGTCGACAATGTCATCGTCAATACGGGGTCCTCACCGATTTTTCGCAACATATTTCAACTGGTCTCGGGTCCTGAATTCGAAATCATGATTCCCAGGCCCTACTACGCGCTCTATCTGTATTGCGCGACGTTGGCCGGTGCGACGGTCAAATTCTATGACATCGACACCGACACCAAACGCGTCGACATGGAGTCGTTCCGCCGCAACTTCTCGCCCGAGCGCACGTCGCTGGTGGTCGTCAATTCCCCGGGCAACCCTGTCGGTAACATCGTTACACCGGACGAACTGCGTGAAATCTATGAGATCGTCGATGGTCAGGCCTACGTCTTGAACGATGAGATCTACAACAATACGGTGTTCTACGAAGAGTTTCATTCGCCCCTGGAACTGTTCCCCGAACACAAGGATACGACGATCGTCACGAATAGCTTTTCCAAGGGATTCCGCATGTATACCAAGCGCGTTGGTTTTGCGATTCTGCCGACGGAATTGCAGACCAATCTGCGCGTAATTCAGCAACACACCCTGCTCTGCACCGATCCTTGTTATCAGTACGGCATGATCGCCGCACTCGACGACGAGGAGAGTCCCGACGAACTCAATAGCGTCTATAGGGCACGCGCCGAATACACGACAGAGCGGCTTTCGGGCACACGCTGCACGCCGATCGGCTCCGAGGGCGGATTCTACGCAATCCTGCGGTGCGAGGAATGGAACAAGGCGCTTGGTTTTGCTTCCTCGAAAGAACTCGCCCGGGATATCCTCGAGAAAGTTCACGTTGCCGTGGTCCCCGGCACGGACTTCGGTATTCCGCAGGACCTGCGGCTAGCCTTTTGCAACGAACGATATAACGAGGGCATTGACCGGCTGCATGATTACTTCTCCTCCGCGAACGAGGCATTTGCGTAGGAGGTAAATTGATTTTCTAGGGTCGTTGCGAAAACTGTTCGCGCCAGCGGTGGCCATAAGGGCGTCAAGCTGGAGTAACAGATTCTCATTGCCGCGGACGGTTGCGAGCTGTTGTCGCCTTTCCCCTACGAAGAATCGCTCCTCGAACACTAGATTTGACGGCGGTCTTGAGCCCCTAGCGGACGGCGAAGACAAGCTTGCCGCGGAGGTGTCGCGACTCGCTGATGACGTGCGCTGCCGCCGCCTCCGAAAGCGGAAACACGGTTATTTCGGGCGGGCGGACCGCGCCTGCTACGACCAGCTCCACAATCCGTTCTAGATGCGCGCGGTCGCGCTCGACGTTCGGCCTGAGAGACGCGACATCGTTGCGAGGGGATTTCGGCGCTGTGCCGCCGGAGGCGATGAAGGCGGCCCGTCCGCCGGGTTTGAGGACGCCAAATGAGCGCTCGGCCACGTCACCGCCGACGGTTTCGAACACGGCGTCGCAGTCGGACACCAGCTCGGTGAAATCCTGCGTCTGGTAGTCGATGATTTCATCGGCGCCAAGCTGCCGCACAAAGTCGTGGTTCGCGGCGCTGGCGGTAGTGATCACGTAAGCGCCGAGATGCTTGGCAAGTTGGATCGCAAAACCGGCGACGCCGCCCGCGCCGCCCTGGATCAGGATCTTCTCTCCCGCTTGCAGCTTGAGCGTGTCCTCAACGGCGACCAGCGCAGTCAGGCCGGCCAGCGAAAGGGCGGCCATGTCGGTGTGGGAAATCGCCTCCGGTTTTTTCGCGACGATTGAGGCCTTGATTGCAATTTTCTCCGCATAGGCGCCCTCCTGGCCACCGTCGCAAACGGCGAATACTTCGTCGCCGACATTCAGATCTTCGACTTCTGCGCCGACGGCGCTGACAACGCCCGAGAAGTCTCGACCCAAGATATAGGGCAACTCGGCGAGCGCGCCGGAGGCGCCGGAGCGCACTTTCCAATCGGCACCGTTGACGCTTGCGGCGTGAATTTCGACGACAACTTCATTCGGACCGGCGGTGGGATCCGGCATGTCGCCGCAAATCAACTCCTCCGGTCCGCCCTGTTTTCCGATCAGTGCCGCTTTCATGGTCTCCCCCTCCTCGCGATTCCCCGTCAGACGACTCGCTGCGGACTCTAGCCAACTTGGGGCTGAGGTCACAGCGTCTAATTCGCCTCGCTTGCAAGTTGCTCGCGATAGACGGATACCGGCCCTCTCAGTGAGTCGCTCGATCCGAACGCCTGCCAGTGCCGGCGCGTCACAATGCCCGCGGCTGCATCCGTCGAGCTGTAGATGGCTTCGAACCCGAGTCGACAGGCCTCGTTCTCGATCGCTTCGACGAGCGCCGTGCCGACGCCTTTACCCCGATGATCCTTGTCGACCAGTACCGCCGCCAGCCATGGGCCGGCGCCGAGCTCGCTGCCGACCGACTCTGCTTTGAGCGCGGCCGTGCCCAGAACCTCACCCCTTTCGCCCAGAATGACGAGACAGAGCGGCAGCTCGTTCTGGCTGCGGCACGCCTTGAGATCGTCTTCGGCATTGCCCGCGCCATCGGGTCCATACCACGGTGCCCATTCCTCGACGAACCGACGCGCTAAAGAGGGCAAGACCTCCGGTGCGTCCACCAGATGGACGATCTTGAACCCTCGTCCGGTGGTCATGCGGGAACCTCGAATCTTGATGCGCCCAGC
>CAZCVU010000260.1:0-4527 GCA_964501745.1 uncultured Flavobacteriales bacterium
TCCCTCCTTGCAGGATCGGTGAGCCGCGCAGCCGCATATGCATGAAGATGAGAGCGAACGCGGTGCCGACGAAGAGCGCGATCGCCACTGTTCCACCGGCCACCGTGAGCGATCTTTGCAGGGCGGCGATGATCTTCTCATCGTAGACCAGGGCCTCGTACCAATGGGTCGTGAAGCCGACATAGGGCAGCGATGGAATCTTCGAATCGTTGAACGAAAATGCAGCGACCGTCATCAGCGGAAGGTAGAGGAAGGCGTAAGGAATTATGAACAGCGCCCACGCAATTGCTCGGCGTAGTCTGTTGAAGAGGTAGGGCGGGCGAAGCCGCTGCCGCGCCATCTGTTGTGCGGCGTCGGCCGCCTCGATCACACCCCGCACGCGCGCAAGCCGGGCAACGATGGCCAGGAACGCGATGACGAATACCAGCAGCGAGATCGCCATGGCCGCGCCGAGTGGCCAGTTGCCGGCGAGCCCGAACTGCGAGGCGATCACCACGCCGAGCATCGTCCCGTCCATACCGCCGACCATCGACGGCGTGATGTAGTCCGCCACCGCGAGCAGGAAGGCGAGCCCGAAGCCGATTGCCAGCCCTTGCTTGGAGAGAGGTAGCACGATGTGCCAAAAGGTTCGCCAGTCGCCGGCGCCTGAATCCTGAGAAGCCTGGAGAAGGCTGCGCGGGATACGCTCGAGCGCTGTGTACGAGGTGATGAAGACGTAAGGAATGGCGACGTAAATGAAAGTGAGAAAGACCGTGAAACGGGTATACAGGAACCATTCGGTCGGTTCGTCCAGAATTCCCACGGAGACGAGCATCGAGTTGAGCACGCCGTTCTCGCCGAGGATTGTGCGCCACGCAAAGACGCGGATCATCAGGCTGACCCACAGCGGAATGATGACCAACAGGACTGCGGTCAGCTTGTATCGGCTGAGCTTGAAGCTGGCGAAATAAGCCATCGGATAGGCGATCAGCGCAGCCATGAAGGCAGCACCAAATGCCGTGTAGAGCGTGCGCACGATCAGCTTGCGGTAGGTGTTCGAATCGATGACGGTGCCGTAATTGGCGAGCGTCCACTCCGAGATCATCACCCCGCCGTCGTTCTTCCAAACACTGGCGATGATCAGAATCAGGTTCGGGGTGATGATGAAGAGCGCGAGCCAAAAGTAGATCGGTGAAATCGACAACCAACGGCGCGCATGCGGGCCCCGTCGGTTCGCGGTTGGTGGAATTGTGAGGCTAGTCAACGATCACCACGATGTCGGCGCTATCCAGGGCGATCTCGATGTGATCGCCGGTCTTCGGCCTCAGGCCTCGTTTCGCCTGTGTCAGTGCCGTGAGACGGATGTCGCCGACGCGAAGGATGACCTCGTGACGCTCGCCGTGGAAGACGGCGGTTTCGATCAGCGCCGGAAAGCGATTCTCCCCGGGTGCCGGAGGCGCGGTCGGCCCGAGAAGGACCGTTTCCCAACGGATCGCGAGAGTCGCGTCTCCGGGCGGATAGTCCTCGCCAAGCGCAACCTTGAAGTCACCATGGCGCGCATAGACGCGCTCGCCCTCTCGCTCGATCCGACAATCGATCAAGTTGGAGCGCCCGATGAAACCGGCGACGAACCGTGTGTTCGGGCGGTAATAGATCTCCTCGGGCGTCCCAAGCTGCTCGATCCGGCCGGCGTTCATCACCGCCAGCCGGTCCGACATGGAGAGCGCCTCGCCCTGGTCGTGAGTGACGTAGACGAAGGTGATGTCGACTTCCCGTTGCAGCGCCTTGAGGACGATCTGCATTTGCTGGCGGAGCTTGAGATCGAGCGCACCCAGCGGCTCGTCGAGCAGAACCACCTTGGGCCGGCCGACAAGCGCACGCGCCAAGGCGATGCGCTGGCGCTCGCCGCCGGAAAGCTGGTGCGGCAGGCGCTCCTCATAGCCGACCATGTCGACGAGTTTGAGCGCCTCCACCACCCTCTTGCCGGCCGCCGCACGATCCACTCGATTCATCTTTAGGGGATACGCGACGTTTTGCTCGACCGACATGTGGGGAAACAGCGCATAGCTCTGAAACACCGTGTTGACGTCGCGATGATATGGCCGCGTGTCGGTGACATCGGCGCCGTCGACAAAGACCCTTCCCGCATCGGGATCCTCGAAACCGGCGATCAGGCGAAGTGTCGTCGTCTTGCCGGATCCGCTGGGCCCGAGCAGTGAGAAGAATTCTCCCGGAAAGACATTCAGGTCGATTTCGGAAAGCGCCCTGACATTCCGTTGCTCGTAGGTCTTGGAAACGCCCCGGAGACGGACCATCGGCTCCGCGCCGGCCGGCGCGGACGCCGGGCCGCGGGCCGCCGCGACAGGTTCGCCGCAGCCCGCGCCTTTAGCCGCGGCGTCCTCTCGGGCCGTCCCGCTATTCCGCATCTCCGATCACGAATCGTCGGGGGCGCTTACGCTCCCGCCTTGAACTCGTTCCAGATCGCGAGGCGCCGGTCAAAGTCCTCCGGCGGCTGGAAGAACACCAGCCTGTCGAAGAAGCCGTCCTGGTCCTGATCGAGGATGTTGGTCTTCTTCAGGAAATCATCTGGTATGCCAGCGTCCCTCGCCACCTTGCTGGACAGGATACCGTTGTTGGCCGAAAACTGGATGAACTGGGCCTGCCATTCCGGCGTGAGGCAGTAGTTGCAGAAGTCATAGACGATGTCGCGGTTGCCCCGTTCCGTGACGCAGAAATTGTCTACCCAGGACGGCGTGCCCTCGTCCGGAAACGAATAGACGAAAGGAAGGCCGGCGGTATTGAGGTCGGTGACCACCGCAATGTTCTGGCAGTAGCCGACCACGGCGTCGCCAGCTCCATAGACGCTGGTGGCGTCATCGAAACCCTTGGTGATCGTCTTGATCTGAGGGCGAAGGTCCGCGAGGGCCTGGCGGACGGACTCGAACTCCGCGTCCGTCATGTTGAACGGATCTTGGGCGCCGACATAAAGAGCGATCATCGGGACGGTGATGTAGGCGTCATCCGGCAGGGTGACTTTGCTCTTGTACTTGGGATCCCACAGCACGCCCCAACTGGTGGGTGCAGGCACGACCTTGTCGGTGCGGTACATCAGGGGCTGCGTGCCCCAATTGTAGGGAATGCCGCCGTACAGTTCGCCATCGACCAGGTTCGACTGCTCCCAGCCGGAGATGCCGACATTCTTGCTGTTCGGCACCTTCGAGGCGTCGAACGGCACCAGGAGTCCGGCCTTGACGTAGCGCGCGATAGAGCCGCTATCGATAAAAATGAGATCCGATTCGAGGGCGCCGGACCTGGTCTTCGCATACATTTCGTCGACCGAGCCGGTCTCGACGACATTGACCTTTACGCCTCGACTTTCTTCGTATTTCTTGACCCAGGGCGGTTCGTGGTAGGTCTCCCAGGTGAAGATCGTGATCTCGTCCTCTGCCGCGCGCGCGCGGCGAATCCATGGCGCCGCCAACGGAGCCGCCAACGCCGCTCCCCCTACGGCCGCGGAGCCGGCCAAAAACTTCCGCCGGCTGATGGGCCGGCCACTTCGCTTCGTGACCTTCGCTGATTTGCCCTTCGTGGATGTCTTTGTCATCGTATTGTCCCCTCTTTGCCCCGGCACGGTGTGGAGGGTCACGCCCCATGCTCGATCCGCTCAAGAGCCAAAGCTCTTCACACCAATAGAAAATTGGCTGGATCAGCCGGACATTTCTCCGCCAACCGGGGAGTTAACATATGCCTCGATTAATCTGAGCATTTTTTTTCAACTGTGCCTCCGACGATGAACCGAGTCAAGAACCGCCGGTTGACCAACTTTCCAAGCTGTCGATGATCCGATTGCTGCGCCGAGCCTGTCTCGACGGCCCAATCCGTTGGGACCATGTGTGGACGGCCCCCTGCTTGCAAGGATAAATCTCGGTGAGACGTTTGGCTGCTTGCAGTCATGTGCCCGGCCTTTGATGCGCGGTGCTCATGACCGCTGGCCCTGATGGTCTCCGCGAACATGCATCCTATCAACTCATCGAGCTCGAAGCTCCCTGGTCCCAACGGATTTGCGCATGCTCCCGGCTGCAACCGGCTTGCCATCACGTCGTTTCACCCTCGCAAGCAATTCCTTTCTCGTAACTCTGGTTCCCTCTCCTTTGTCTAGGACCGTGTCGGTACCGGCTGATAGCGCGTCTCGCGGCTCATAACGGCCCAGGCGATGCACGCCATCTTGTTGGCCAGGGCGACGGCCACCAGTTTACGCGGGCGCCGCTCCAGGAGGCCGAGCACCCATGGCTGAGCCTTGATCACCTTCGAGTGTTGCAGAGCAGCGGTGGCGCCGGTCATCAGCAGGCGTCGCAAATAGCCATCGCCGCGTTTCGATATCCCGCCAAGCCGCGGCTTTCCGCCGGTCGCGTATTGGCGCGGCACCAAACCCAGCCAGGCCGAGAACTGCCTTGCCGATGCAAACACGGACGCATCCGGCACGCTGGCAACGATCGCCGTTGCGGTAATCGGACCGATGCCGGGAATCGTCGCCAGCCTTCGGCTGAC
>CAZCVU010000261.1:0-2417 GCA_964501745.1 uncultured Flavobacteriales bacterium
ATGGGAGGACTCTACATCGTCATCAGCCGGCAAAATCTTGTTAAGAAGCTGGTCGGGCTGACTATCTTTCAGGCATCGGTGTTTGTGTTCTACATCACCATCGGCAAGGTCGCCGGCGGGACGTCGCCGATCGCGACCGGCGCGGCCGAGGCGTATTCCAATCCGCTGCCCCACGTACTGATTCTGACAGCGATCGTGGTTGGAGTGTCGACCATGGCCGTCGGTCTGGCGCTGGTTGTCCGCATCAAGGAGGCGTATGGCGCAATCGAGGAAGACGAGATCAATCGGCAGGATAACATCCTGTGATCTCGGTTCATCTGCCGATTCTGCAGGTCGTGCTTCCCTTGTTGGCGGCACCGCTATGTCTGTTGCTGAGGCACGCTTCGCGAACCTATTGGCTGACTCTTGCAGCCAGCTGGATGACCCTACTCGTTGCCGTCCTGCTGCTGCTTCGGACGCTAGAGGTAGGGCCGCTGTCTTACGCAATCGGCGGCTGGGCGCCACCGTGGGGAATTGAGTACCGGATCGATACGCTGAACGCTTTCGTGCTGTTGTTTGTCTCAGCTATTGGGGCGATTGTCGCAACCGCTTCCAGACCCAGTGTGACGCACGAAATCGGGGCCGATCGCAGCTATCTCTTCTACTGCTGTTTCCTGCTGTTCGAGACCGGATTGTTGGGTGTCGCGGCAACGGGCGACGCGTTCAACCTTTTCGTCTTCCTCGAGATCGCCTCGCTCGCGTCGTACATTTTGGTTTCCTTCGGCCGCGACCGGCGGGCTTTGGCCGCCGCCTATCGCTATCTGATCCTTGGCACCCTCGGGGCGACCTTTTACCTGATTGGCATCGGGCTGCTCTATCAGGCAACCGGCACCTTGAATTTCGCCGATCTCGCTGAGCGCGTGGCCTTGTTGAGTGACAGCCGCACCATCCGTGCTGCATTCGCGTTCCTGACCGTCGGAGTCTCGCTGAAACTGGCATTGTTTCCGCTGCACCTGTGGTTGCCCAACGCTTACGCGTTTGCCCCTTCAATTGTCACAGCCCTGCTGGCGGGGACGGCTACAAAGGTCGCACTTTACGTATTACTGCGGATCTTCTTTACGCTCTTCGGCGTGAGTTTTTCGTTCGCTGCCATGCCAGTCGAAGTGGTCCTTATTCCGCTTGCGATGGCGGCCGTGTTTGTCGGGTCGGCGGCGGCAATCTTTGAGAACGACGTCAAACGCATATTGGCGTATTCCTCGATCGCACAGATCGGATACATGGTGCTTGGCATCGCCTTGGCGAGCGTCTTGGGCCTGACCGGCAGTATCGTCCACATGTTCAATCACGCGGTGATCAAGACCGCCTTGTTTCTTGCGATCGCCTGCGCCGTCTGGAGAGTGGGACCGCCGACGCTCGATGCTGTCGCCGGACTTGGTCGGCGGATGCCGCTGACGATGGGGGCTTTCGTGCTCGCCGGCATGAGTCTGATCGGTGTGCCAGGCACGGCGGGTTTCGTTTCGAAATGGTACTTGGTGATAGGGGCGTTGGAACGCGACTGGTGGTGGATGGCGCTGGTGATCGTTGGCGGATCGCTGCTCTCTGTCGTCTATATATGGCGGATTGTCGAGGTCGCGTATTTTCGTCCGGTACCTGAGGGGGCCCCGAGCGGCGAAGCGCCGCCGCTGATGCTCGTCCCGACATGGGGCCTGGTCGCTGCCAGTATCTATTTCGGGATCGATACTCGCTACAGCGCCGGCATGGCCCGGCTCGCAGCGGAGAGTCTTCTAGGGCTGGTGCCGTGAGCGGCCCGGCCTTGCTGCTGGGCGCCCTGATTACGCCATGGGTCGGGGCGGCATTCATCTCATTGTGCGGCCGATCGCCGAATTTGCGGGAAGCCATAACGCTGCTTTGCAGCATGACCCTATTTGGCTTCGTCGTTGCGCTCGTATTGCTGGCTTTGTCCGGCGGCGCCACCGATCTCAGCCTTTTGGAAGTCTTTCCCGGCGTGACCATCGCCTTTTCGACCGAGCCGCTCGGGCTCATGTTTGCGTTGGTTGCATCATCGTTGTGGATTCTCACGTCGATCTATTCGATCGGTTATATGCGGGCCCATAACGAGTCGCATCAGACTAGGTTTTACGCCTTCTTTGCAGTTGCTCTCGCCAGCGCAACCGGTGTCGCCTTGGCCGACAACATGTTGACGCTGTTTTTGGCGTACGAGGTTCTGACTTTATCGACCTATCCCCTGGTGACGCATTCAGGCGATGCGCAGTCGATGCGGGCCGGCAGGACCTATCTAGGCCTGCTTCTCGGGACCTCCCTCGGACTTCAGCTCTTGGCAATCCTTTGGACCTGGCAGATCGCCGGGACACTGGATTTTCGGGATGGTGGCATCCTCGAAGGGCAGGTTTCCGGCGCCATGGCCGGGCTGTTGTTGC
>CAZCVU010000261.1:2427-4517 GCA_964501745.1 uncultured Flavobacteriales bacterium
CCGACCCCGGTCAGTGCGCTGCTGCACGCTGTCGCTGTGGTCAAGGCCGGCGTCTTCACGATTCTCAAGGTTGTGATCTACATCTTTGGCCTGGATTTTCTGAGAAGCGTCGATATGAGCCAATGGCTCATGTATGCAGCGGCGGCAACAATCCTAATTGCTTCGCTTGTCGCCTTGAATCAGGACAACCTGAAGGCGCGGCTCGCCTACTCGACGATCAGCCAACTCGGTTATGTTGTGCTGGGCGCATTGCTGGCAAATGCCGCCGGCATCATCGGCGGCGGATTGCAAATCGGCATGCACGCGTTCGGCAAGATTACCCTGTTCTTTTGCGCGGGTGCGATTTTGGTCGCCACGGGCAAAACCCAAGTCAGTCAGATGCGGGGCTTAGGCAGATCCATGCCGATTACCATGTCGGCATTTTTGATAGGGGCGTTGAGCGTCGTTGGGCTGCCGCCGATGGGCGGGCTGTGGAGCAAGTGGTACCTGGCTCTCGGCACGCTGGACAGCGGCCATCTGGCGATGCTTGTGGTTCTTCTGGTCAGTTCAGTGTTGAACCTTGCCTATCTGGTGCCGATCCCGATCCGTGCATTCTTCAGTCCGGCCGAGGGTTCGCTTGACGACCGCCTCGGCGAGGCGCCCGCCGCCTGTTTGCTTGCGCTGTCGCTGTCGGCGGCCGGCTGTATCGTGTTGTTCTTTTACCCCGAACCGTTGTTTGATTTGTTGCGCCTGATCCCGCTGCCGGCGAGATAACCTTGATGTCAGAACAACCTCCCGAAACCGCCCCCGACACCACGACTGGACAGTCACCGGAGCGGCTGCGGTTCTTCGACAGGCCGGGCAACGTTAAGCGTACGCTTGCTGTGCTGTATGCAATCTGCGGGCTCGCGCTCGGTTTTGAGTTCGTTGTCGAGCGCCATGTCGTGCATCCATGGGAAGCGTTGTTCGGCTTTCACGCGCTCTACGGTTTCGTGGTCTGCGTCACGCTCGTGCTGACTGCCAAGGAGCTGCGAAAGATCGTGATGCGCTCTGAGGAATACTACGACGGAGACGGCGATGATTGAATTGCCGCCGTTTGTATTCTTCCTGGTAGGCGCCGTACTGGTCGCCGCAACGCGCGGACCGCTGCGCGCGATGATTTTGCTGGCGATACCTGTGGTCAGCGCGATCAGCCTGTTCGGCATCTCGGATGGGTCTCACTTCAACCTCGCCCTCTTCGACTACGAGCTACAGCTCCTGCGGGTCGACAAACTCAGTCTGCTGTTCGGCTATCTGTTTCATCTGGCGGCGTTGATCGCGATCATCTATTCGCTGCATCTCCGCGACACGGTGCAGCATGTCTCCGGACTGTTGTACGCCGGCGGCGCGCTTGCCGCCGTGTTCGCCGGCGACCTGATAACGTTGTTCCTGGCCTGGGAAGTGCTCGCCGTGTCCTCGGTGTTCCTGATCCTGGCGAGGCGAACGCCACGCGCGCAGGCGGCGGCGATGCGATATCTCGCGATCCAGGTCGTGTCGGGACTGATCCTGCTGGCAGGTGTTCTGGTGCGTTTGAACGAGCTCGGAACCACTGCCTTCACATTCATCGGGCTCGACGGCCCCGGCGGGCTGCTGATTTTCGTCGCCTTCGGCATCAAGTGCGCCTTCCCGCTGCTGCACAACTGGCTGACCGACGCCTATCCCGAGGCGACGCCGACCGGCGCCGTATTTCTCAGCGCCTTTACCACCAAGGTAGCGGTCTACGCGCTGGCCCGAGGTTTCCCTGGTACCGATGTGCTGATCTACATCGGTGCCGTCATGACAATGTTTCCGATCTTCTACGCCGTCATTGAAAACGACCTGCGGCGGGTGCTGGCCTATTCGATGATCAACCAACTCGGGTTCATGGTCTGTGGGGTCGGCTTGGGCACGGCGCTGGCCATCAACGGCGCAGTCAGCCACGCCTTCAACGATGTGATCTTCAAGAGCCTGCTGTTCATGTCGATGGGTGCGGTGTTGCGCCAGACGGGACGCATCAACGGCAGCGAGCTCGGCGGGCTCTACAAGACAATGCCCTTCACGACCGGCCTGTGCATTGTCGGCGCGCTTTCGAT
>CAZCVU010000262.1:0-4495 GCA_964501745.1 uncultured Flavobacteriales bacterium
CGCCGGCCTTGATCGGGTCAACACAGAATTCTCGTCGCGACAGCCTGCTGGCCAGTCGCTGGTGCGCAACGTCAGCGTCCGTTTTAATACAAACGTTGACGCGTTCGAGGCCGGCCCCCACGTCGCAACGGTGACCGCCGATCTGCTGAGCGCCGAACAGCGCTTCGGCCGCGTCGATGACGTGATCGGCCGCTGGCGGCAGGAGGTCGGGGATATCCCGGATGCGCTCGGCCTCAAGTTCGCCGAATTTCAGATCGGCATCGCCGGCCGGCCGATCGATATCCAACTCACAGGCGCTAACCTTGGCGAGCTGAAGGCGGCATCCCGCGAATTGCAAGCCTGGCTGAAGTCTTACCGCGGCGTGTTCGATATTTCAGATGACTTGCGTCCGGGTAAGCCGGAATCCCGCCTTCGTCTCCGTGAGGGTGCTCTGGCTGTAGGACTCGATGCAACCGACATCGCCCTGCAGCTGCGATCCGCTTTCTTTGGCAACACCGCCGCCGAGGTTCAGGTCGGTCCGGAGGGCTATGAGATCGACGTGCGGCTCGCCGGCGACGACCGGGACAGTTTAGCCGATCTTGATTACTTTACGGTCACCACACCAGCGGGGCAGCAGGTGCCGCTCAGCGCTGTGGCGGTCGCCGAATCCGGCCGCGGCTTCGCCCGCATCAATCGCGTCGATGGGCGACGAACGCTAACGGTGCAAGGTGATGTCGACCCTTCGATCGCCAACGCAACCGAGATTATCGCGCAGACGCGAAGCCGTTTCATTCCGGACTTGCGCGAGCGTTTTCCGGGACTAGACGTCGCGTTCGAGGGCGAGACCAAGGAGGCTGCGGAGACCGGCGCTTCGGTCCGCCGCGCATTGCTAATTGGTGTCCTTGGCGTATTCCTGCTGCTCAGTTTCCTGTTCCGAAGTTATCTGGAGCCGATCATCGTCATGCTGGCGATCCCGATGTCGCTGATCGGTGTCATTTGGGGTCACCTTCTGATGGGCCTCGACATGTCGATGCCGAGTGTCGTCGGTTTCGTCTCGCTGGCGGGCGTGGTTGTGAACAATGCCATCCTGCTGGTCGAGTTCGTGAAGCGCAACGTTCGCAGCGGCATGGAAATAGAAGAGGCAGCACGCCAGGCAAGCCGCCAGCGCTTTCGCGCTATGTCCCTGACCTCGCTGACGACGATCTTTGGCTTGCTGCCGCTACTGCTGGAGCGTTCGTTGCAGGCACAAGTCTTCGTTCCGCTGGTGACATCGCTGGCCTTCGGATTGCTGGCCGCGACGATTCTGGTGATCGTGGTGGTGCCGGCCGCATACGCCATTCTGCACGACTTCGGTGTCACCACGCTGGCTCGTGCGGAGGCTGCAGCACAATCCGCGTAGCACGGAATTGGGCGTTCGCGGTTCAAACTATGGTGCGTCAGGCGCTGAAGCCCTTGCCGCCGGTTCGATAGGCTTCACGTGGCGGGCTGAAGATGTCGATGACGGTCGCCGCACAGTCGCCGGTCCGAATCCCGTGCAAGACGTTTGAAGGTGTGCACCAGAAATCGCCTTTTTGCATTTCGATTTCCTCGCCGTTCTGAAGGCGCGTGCACTTCCCCTCGAGAAGCAATCCCCATTGTTCTTCGGGATGACTGTGCACTTCGCCCACGCTATGCGGATCGAGCCGCACCACCGACAGCATCACGTTCTCGCCGCAGAATATTCTCGTCTCGATACCTTCGGACAATATGCGGTGAATGCCCTGTCCCAGGTCGTCGATGTTAAAGGCCCATTCCGCCGCGCTCTCTTGCTTGCCCATGCGCTTCTCCCCCATGCGATCTTCCCAGTCCACCCGGCCGATACTGTGAATACCTCAGCCTAGAGCAATAGATGCGGCGCCGACAGATCGGCCATTCTTCGGGCAGGGCTCGACACTAGCGCGGCATGCGGAAGATCGAGGGAACGAAGTTGCGGTTTAGGTGATCTGCGGTCGCCGGCGTCGGCTATGGCGAGAGCCAGGTAACTACAGCGAGCGCTCCTACGACGATGCCGAGCGCCAGCAACGCCGTCGCACTAACCACGCGCATTGGTCCACCGGGACCGGACCCGCTCTGCAGGCTCGAAATCAATTGGTTGATCTTGCCTTCGAGTTGCTGGACGGAGTCCTTGTTGTCGGCCTGCAAGTGGATCAGTGCGGCCGATAAGTCGGCACGAAGCGCGGTATGTGCCTGCTGTACTTCTTTCGACTGGGCGTCGACCTGGCGCAGCGCCGCACGAACTTGTGCCTCGACCGCGGAAAGATACGCCCGCAACTCATCGCGTGTCAGATCGCTCTTCGCAGCGTTCGGTGTCGCCGCACGCGCCGGTTGCCCGGCCGCAGGCGCAGTAGCGGGCCTTGCCGCGGATCGGATCTGGACGACGGGTGCCGATGGCGCCGCCTGCTGCGGAGCGCTGCCCGCAGGAGTTGCCGCTAGCCGGCCACTCTGTGCAGATGGTTGCCCGACCTGTTGCGGCGGATCCGAATCTTCAGGAGTCACTTGCGGTTCCGGGTCCTTTTGCGATGGCCGTGCTGCCGCCGGACGTGCTGCAGCTACGCGAGGCTTGGCCTCGACCTCCGATGCAGGCCGATTGCGGGCGACACCACCACTACCAGTTGCCCGTGCCACGCCGCCCGAGCTAGCGCCTTCAGCTGACCTCGTCCCCGCCACAGCCCGCGGCCGTCGGACGGGTTTTGCTGCTGCCGCTTTTGGCTCAGCTTCCGGTACGGTCTTAGCCATGGCGACCGACGCGGCCTCCTGCGGTGCCTCAGCCCGGCGTGCAGTACTCTGAACGGCCATTTCTCAAAGCTGTCCGATGTCTAGTTACAATAATAATCTCTAATAAACAATGAATAGTACCATATCGGTATTTCTTTTTAAAGAAAAGGCTTTTGAATCAATGGGATTCACCTTCACTTGCGAGTGAATGATGTATATTCGTAGATTGTATTCCGGTCATTTCATCGATCTACTTAGATAACGATCTACTTACACTATGTCAGCAGTTTGTATTGTCCATTCATAGAGGTCGAGGTCCAATACTGTTCTCATCCAAGAAGCCGTCGGCAGCTATCGGCTCCAACAACGTTGACGTTTGCACCGGTTCTGGGCGCGACGGAACCGCATGCGCCAGTTCTCCGAAGGTTACCGGGTGGCGGAACAGTCGCAGTCTGACATGTTAGATAGGGCGCGCGGGTATCGTGGAGGGTTCATGTTCTTTTTGGTAGGCGTCGTGGTCGGTTATGCGCTGTTGGTAACCGGGCTGTTCGTGTCTCAGCGCAGTTTGCTCTACCACGCCGATTCGTCGACCCCGGAGCCGTCCGAGTACGGCCTTGAGCAGATGCAGGCGATGAGAATCCCGGTCGAAGACGGCGTGCAGCTATTTGCCTGGTGGCGGGCGCCTCCCGAGAGCGCTGGGCCGGTACTGATTTTCTTCCACGGCAATGCCGGCAACCTGGGGTACCGGTCGGACAAGGTGCGCGAGTTCCTTGAGGCCGGTATCGGCGTCCTGCTGGTTACATGGCGCTACAACGCTGGATCGCGCGGCAAGCCGAGCGAGGCGTCGCTAATTGCCGACGGGCGCGCTGCATTGAAATTTGTCGCGGAAACGGGTGTCGCCGACGAGCAGATCGTGCTGTATGGCGAGTCGCTTGGTTCTGGCGTTGCGGTGGCACTCGCCGCAGAGCATCGGGTCGGCGCGATCGTCCTTGAAGCGCCCTACACTAGCATCGCCGAGGTGGCGCAACATCATTACTGGTATGTTCCCGCCAAGTGGCTGGTGCGTGACCGTTTCGATTCACGAGCCCGCATTGGCCAAGTTTCGGCGCCAATCATGATCATCCACGGTGAACGAGATCGTGTCGTGCCGCCGCGTTTCGGGCGTGGTCTATATGAAGCCGCACCGGAGCCAAAAGAGGCGCACTTCATTGCCAACAGCGGGCATGAAGATCTATTCGACCACGGCGCCGCGCGGCTTATCCTCTCGTTCATCGAAAAACACTTGGCGCGCTAGCCTGCCGCCCTAAAAGCCGCCCTCGCCCAGAGCCTGCTCCAGCGCGACAAAGGGCAGCAGCACGCAGAGATGTCGGCTCTTGTAGTCGCGCACGGGCAGAAACGCCTCCAACTCACGCCATGTTCCGTCAGGCGGGTCGGCTTCTGACGCCAGCAAGGCCTGTAAAGTTGCGTGGATATCGACGATCTCGGGCTTTGCGGCTCCAACCGCGTGCGTGCCCATAATCGATGCCGCCGCGTGGCATAGCACACAGCCTCGCACCCTGTGGGCAAGGGCGCCGATCCGGCTGCCATCACGGCGAATGTCGATGCTGACGCGGTCGCCGCAAAGCGGGTTGTCGACGTCGACCCGGACATCCTTGTCGTCAAGCTGGCCGCCACCAACCGCCTGCCGGGCATGATCGAGAATCTTGCGCTGATAAAGCGTATTGACCATGACGCGCTAGGTCACGTCTTGGCGTCGGCCAGG
>CAZCVU010000263.1:0-4482 GCA_964501745.1 uncultured Flavobacteriales bacterium
CTGCTCAGAGAAGTGCACAGCAGGCTGCTTCATGGCACGGTGCTGGCAGTCATTGCCCCCGATGCGCCGCGGGAAAACAACAATTGGCCGCTGTTGGCCGGGCGCCCGTTACTCGACAACAAGCCGACGGCCTATGTCTGCAAACAGAGGTTATGTGACTTGCCCGTCGATACGCCGCAGGCGTTCGCCGCCCAACTGGACAGATTGGTCTCGCAAATGTCATCGCCTCGCGGCACACGCCGTCGAGGTTGAGGAAGAGCGGAACCGGCCAATGTGGAACGAATTTGGATTCAGGGAGTGGAATCATGCTTAAGGATTTGGAAGCGCAGCTCGAACAACTTAAGGCGAAGGGGGAAACCACCATTGAAGGCGAGCGCTCCGCTAAGACCGCCAAGCTGCTTTCGTTCTACACCCGCATCATGACCAAGGTCACCGACTCCGAAAGGTGCAGTGTGTTCATTCATGATCCCGAAAAAGACAGAGTTTGGTTGAAGGCTGGAACCGATGTCCAAGAAGAAGAAATCGAGGTTCCCAAGGAGGGCTCGGTCGTCGGAACAGTCATCGCGTCAGGTGAGCCTGTCGTCGTCTCCGGCCTCGAGGCCGAATCTGGGGCTCACAAGATGGCTGACGAACAGACCGGATTCGTGACGCGCAGTATCCTGTGTGTTCCGATTAAAGGCGCCAACCGGAACGAGGTAACTGGCGCGTTTCAACTCTTGAACAAGAAGAATGAAGAGGAGTTCACCGATGACGATGTTTCGCTTGCGCTGGAAGTTGCCGAACATCTGCAGAGGGAGGTGAACGGAATCTTCCTCAATCAGGAGGTCATTCGGCTAAGCGATCGACTTTATGTGACCGCACGGAGGGCGATGACCTTTTTGATGGTGTCGATCGTACTCGTGCTTTTGATGTCGTTCCTGGCGTTGTTGGGGTCAGGAATTCTAGCCAGCATCCTGGGCTGAGCGCGGGCGCCGTTCTTCCCACCTTGCCCCTCGGTCGCGTCAGCAGGATTGCTGGGCTTTGACGGTGCGCCAGCGACCGCCGACGCGGCAATGCTGTGTACCTCGCGACCGCCTTGACCGATAGACAGTGGGCAGTGTCGCGCCCGCTATTCGGCTGCACGGCCTGGCGCATTCTTGTCAGCCTCAGCGCCCAACAGCTTGATCGCTTCATCGGTCGTGCGGACGTCGCCGAAATGCTGCAGGAAGACGCGCAGCGTCGCCATATGCTCCTCGTCGGAACGCGAGGCGTTACCATCGGAGACCATGATCGTTTTGTAGTTCAACATCATCGCATCGCGCGCCGTCGATTCGCAGCAGATCTCGGTCAGCGTCCCGGTGATCAGGAGCGTGTCGATTCCCCGTGAGCTCAATTGCTCCGGCAGGTCCGACGCACCGGGCAGAAAGGCGCTGTAGCGGTTCTTGACCGACCTCAGATCCCCATCGACGACGTCGAGTCCGGGCCACAAGGCGAAACTCTCGCTGTCTTCGGCCATCGCCGCGGATACGCGCTTGCCGAACTCATCCGAAGCTACATAGTTAAAGTATGAGGTCCAGGCCGTGGGTCCTTCGGACTTGATCGAGGCCTGCACCCAGGCGACGGTACCACCTGCGCGCCGCAATGCGGCGGCGAGCCGGTTGATGTTGGGCACGATCTCTCGTGCTACCGGAACCTCCGACAGCGACCCTTCTTGCAAAAAGTTATTCTGCATGTCGATGACCAGGAGCGCAGTGCGTCCGGGATCGAGGCTCTCGTAAATGTGTAACTTGCCGCGCCGCGCCATGATGCGGTCGGAGGCCGCTTTCGGGAGTTCAAAGGGGTGCATGAGTTGTTCCTATGCGCGTCGCGCGGGTAACGGCTAGACCCCGGGACGGGTTTCCGCGAACGGCGGTGTGTCGGTGACGCGTGCGACAATCTCTTTGAGCTTGGGACATGTAATTCGCTCGGCCAACGCCGGATTAATGATGTTGAGAAACTCCCAGGCAACAACAGCCGTAATATCGGCCTGGGTCATGCGCTCGCCGGCGATCCAGGGCATCTCCGCGATGCGATCGAGCGCCTCGAAACCGCCCTTCGACTGGCCTTCGCATTGCTCGATCCAGGGCTGATGGATCTTTTCCTCAGGCCTGGTGGTACGCTCGTATTGCGCCGCGACCGCCTTCTCCGCGGCCCCGGCACCGAGTTCCACCAGGGTCATGACCCGCCGGCGCTCGCGGCCTTCGCGCGGAGTCAGGGCCTTCTCAGGCGGCACCATTTGATCGAGCGCATCGAGAATCACCGCACTGTCGATCAGGGTTTCCCCATCGTCGAGTATCAGCGCCGGCACGCGGCCCAACGGGTTCGCCGCGCGCACCTCGTCGGCGTCGTCCCAGACTCCGAGTGCCCGGTGTTCGTAGGGAATTCCGTACTCACGCAAAGTCACGCCGCAGCGGCGCACAAAAGGGGAGAAATAGCTACCGATCAGTTTCATGGTTTCCCTGCCAAGTTCTGAAAATCCGGGGCCTCGGCCTCACCAGCCGGTCGCCAACACGTGTCACTATCGGCCAGAACGCAGCACGGCCGCAAGCGTTGAGATGCTGCCGCAACTAGCGGCTGGTGTGGAGCGTGCCGCCGGGATGAAAGGCGCTGAAGGCGAAGGCGAAGGTGACATCGTGGGCGACGTTCGTCAGCGCATCACCGTCGTCACGCATGACCGTGACATTGCCAACATCGCGGCTTTTCGCGATGCGGCGCTGGTCGTGGATCGAGTTCTGCCCCGCCTCCCAGGTCAGCACCAGGTCGCCGGCGCGCAAGGTCTTCTCCCGGCGTAGCAGGTCGAGGGTCCAGGCCTCGCCGTCGACGACGACGACACGGGTCAGCGAATCGATGCCGTCGGGAAGTTCATAGGGCATGCGTATGCGCCGGGTTTCCATGCCGGCAAATGGCGTCGCTCCATAGGATCGCACATGACCGCCGCTCGGCACTTGCAACAAGCCGTCCGGCGCGCGTGCGCGAAACCGCTCGAGAGATTCCAGGCGAGCCGGTAGCGCCGTCAGCCGCGCACCGGTATAGCTACCGATGATGGCCTCGCCGAGGAACTGCTGCCACCAGCTTTCGCTCTGGCGATCGTACATCACCATGTCGAAATGGCGGATCCGGCCAGTGTTGCCGAAGGTCAGCACCTCGCCGTCGAAACGGCGGTCGAAGATCACGCCCGAATTACACAACGGGCAGTAGCTGACGAGAATCGGCACGCCGCCGACGACGTCGTTGACGATCTCATGCCACAGCAGGATACGCAGCGGATAAGCACGCGCATCACCCTTGATGATGATGCTCAGCACGGGCTCCATCGGCCCGACGTCCGTCACTTCAGCCGCGGCCACGAATTCCGGCTTGAAGATCGGCGGAATGGTATCGCGTCGCGGCCCGTCGGCGACGATCTCGCTGAAGTTGATCGAGGTTTTTGAAAAGTCGGTCCGCGGAAACTCGGCCGTCCATTCGTCGATCGGCGACGCCGCCCGTGTGACGGCATAGAGACCGACCGCAAGGACCGTGACCAAGGCCACAAGGAGGCTGTTGCGCTGCCGCATAATGCCACAGTCTCGCCCGCGCGGCAGGCGGTCACAAGTCAGGCTGAGTCACGTTTCGGTGAAGCTTCGGTTAACAGTCTGGTCAGTATTTCCTGACGAACAGGAAGTCGCCACCGTCATGTCCGGAGAAGCGGATGTCCGAGTATTGCGGCGTCTGCGGTGCGGCCAGCACGACCGGACGGCGCACCTGCTCGAAGAGCTGGGTGCCATCCAAGACACCGGTATTGTTCTCTAGTACCTTGAGAAAATGTGCGGCAAAGACCGAGTGCTTGCCGCCGCCCGAATCCTGCACCGGCTCGAGACCGCCCGAGGTCAGGACCACGCGGGCGCGGCGGCTCGCCATACGCTCGATATAGTCGATCGTCCGGTCAGGCACTTTGATCGAGCGCGTCAGCACACCGGAGTAGCAGCTGTCAGCCACCACCATCACATGCTTTGCTTTCAGCGCCTTTAAGGAATCGGTCAAGGTGGCATTCGACATCCAGCGCGAACGCCTATTGAGTTGTGCGTTGACCGGCTGCCAATAACCGCGGCCCGCTGCCTCGTCGAGCCAGCCGTGACCGGCATAATAGACCAGCAAATTGTCATTCTCGCCGAGTTCTTCGCGCAAGATATCGAAGGCGTCGATCATGTCCTCGCGGGTGACATCGGTCAGCAGCCGCACCTGGAAGCCGTATTCCTCCTCGAGTATCTTGGCGACCGCCTTGGCGTCGACCACCGCGGTTTGCAGTTTCGGTAGCTCCTGATAGTCGGCATTGCCGATGATGAGCGCATGGTAGTCACCGTAGTTGACCTTGGGGATGTGCGGCTTGCGCAGAACCGTAACGACCGCCTCGGCCTGATTTCCGTGTATGTCGGCGGCAGCCATCCGCACCTTGCTGTCTGACGTCAGCGCCTTTGGGACAGATTG
>CAZCVU010000264.1:0-4443 GCA_964501745.1 uncultured Flavobacteriales bacterium
ATCGAATACGGTGTCGAGCGCGTCGAGGGCTCGCTGCCGCGCCTGTTGCAGTTAGCCCAGGGCGGCACAGCCGTTGGTACCGGCCTCAATGCAAAGCATGGATTTGCTGAGCTGTTTGCTGAGGAAGTTGCGAAGTTCACCGGCCTGCCCTTCGTCAGTGCCGAGAACAAGTTCGAGGCGCTAGCCTCCCACGACGCCATTATCGAGGCCTCCGGTGCCCTCAATACACTTGCCGCGTCGCTGATGAAGATCGCCAACGACATCCGCTTCCTGGGATCGGGACCCCGCAGCGGCCTCGGCGAATTAATTTTGCCTGAAAACGAGCCGGGTTCCTCGATCATGCCGGGCAAGGTCAATCCCACACAGTGCGAGGCGTTGACGATGGTCTGCGCGCAGGTCATGGGCAACCACGTAGCCATCACTGTCTCCGGTTCGAACGGTCACTTTGAACTCAATGTCTTCAAGCCGGTGATGATTTACAACCTGCTGCAGTCAATACGCTTGGTAGCAGATGCATCGATGAGTTTTGCCGACAACTGCGTGGCTGGCATCGAAGCCAACCATGAGAGAATACGTGAACTCCTTGAAAATTCGCTGATGCTGGTAACGGCCCTCAATCCGCATATCGGTTACGACAACGCGGCCAAAGTTGCCAAGAAGGCTCATGCCGAAGGCACAACACTGAAGCAGGCTGCCCTGTCGCTCAATTTATTGACGGAGGAAGAGTTCGATCAATGGGTCCGCCCTGAGGCGATGGTTGGTCCGCGAGAGTAGCCAACAGTGACGTCCACAGCGCACTCGGACAGAAGTACCGCAAACGCCGCGACGATAACCTCGTTGGGCAGCCGGTAGCGAATGGACATGAACGGATCGGCAGCAGAGATGCCCGAGATTCTGGATTCGGATCCGGCAAGCAGCGCGCGAACCATCGTGCTCGCTCATGGCGCCGGCGTGGATATGCGCTCACACTTTATGGCTGCCTTCTCGGACGGACTCTCCGCGCACGGACTGCGCGTCGTCCGATTCGATTTTCCGTATATGTCTGAAGCGCGCCGGGTCGCTCGTAGAAGACCGCCCGATCGTGAACCGGTGCTGCTGCAGACCTGGAGTACGGTGATTCAACGATTTGCTGAGCGGGATCTGATCATTGGCGGAAAGTCACTCGGTGGCCGGACCGCCAGTCTCATCGCGGACGAGTCGGCAGTGGCGGGTCTTGTCTGTCTGGGCTACCCCTTTCATCCTCCGGGAAAGCCGGCCAGCGAACGGCGAACAGCCCACCTCGCGGACTTGCGCACGCCGACGCTGATCTGTCAGGGAACACGCGATCCATTTGGCACAGCCGAAGAGGTAGAAGACTACGTGTTGTCGCCTGCCATCCGGCTGCATTGGCTCAAGGATGGCGACCACAGCTTCCGGCCGCGCAAATCGTCAGATCGAACCGAACAAGAGAATTGGCAGTCGGCGATCTCCGAAATTGCCAGCTTCGCCAACCATCTATAGCCATGCCATGACGATGCCCACTACGGAACGCCTCTAGATGGCCTGGTCCAGGGAGTTCAGGGATTTTGTGCTGGATCAACTGGCAGCATTGGGCAACGTCAAAGCCCGATCGATGTTCGGCGGGGTCGGTATCTACAGCGAAACCTTGATGTTTGCACTGATCGCCGATGACCAGCTCTATTTTCGGATTGACGAGCAAACCCGCGCGCGTTTCGCGGCGGCGGGGCAAACACCGTTTACCTACGACGGTCGCGGCAAGACCGCCGGCAGGGTCATTGAGATGCCCTACTACAGCGTCTCACTGGAGGTATTGGAGGATCCGACAGAGGCCGTCGATTGGGCACGGGACGCGGTGGCTGCGGCCGAACGTGCGAAACGCAAATGACGCCGGCTTATGCTAGCGGCAGAAGTCCGCCACCTGCGGCAGCCACGATAGAAGCTCGAGCCGGACTAGCGATTACCGATGAGCCAGCGGCGATGAAGAAACACTCCGTACTGGTCGCAGGTCATGCGACTAGCATATCGCTTGAGAATGTGTTCTGGCGGGAACTGAAGGAGATAGCCGCCAACCGAAACTTGCCACTAAATAGGCTGATCACAGAGATCGATCGTACTCGGCACGGCAACCTGTCGAGCGCGATCCGCGTCTATGTTCTTGAAGCACTGCGCGCCAGGCGTTGAACCGTACTAGCCGCCGCCGAGTCCTTTCAGCAGGTCCTTTAGCAGATCTTCTGGCTTCAGTTGTTTCGCCGGTTGCCCGGACTGCGGTTTTTGAGGCGACTGCGGCTTGGCACCGCCGAGAATGCCTGGCAGTAGTTTCTCCAAGGGGTTTGCCTGAGTAGTGGTCCCGCTGGGTTTTAAGACCCTTCCGCCAAACTTGACGTTCGGGGCGTCCAGCGGACCCGAGAGTGTCGCCGTAACGATTGGATCAGGCCCCTCACCCTTATAGACGGCCGTCACAGTGTTGATTCGCCATGCCGGAATGTTCGCCGAACCGCGGGTGACCGCACGTGCCGACCCGCCGTCGAGAACCGCTGCCTCGGTCCGCACGACACCGTTTGCAATCGTGTAGTCGCCCGTCAACGCGGCGAAGCGGTTGCCGAAGGCCTCTACAAGCACACCAAGCACGTTGGTAAGGGGGCGTATTTCGCGGACCTTGCTGCCGAGCAGCGCGCCGATAAGACTACCCGCTGCCGCTGCAGCTTGTTCCTCTTCGCTTGCAAGCACGCGGATTTTTCCCGTTACGGAGCCCTTACCATTCATGGTGGCGATCACCCGCTGCTGAGTTAGACCCAAGGCGGCAAATTCAAGGTTTGTCGATATCGGTCCTTCGGCTCGATCAAACTCGACGAATGTGTTGGTCAACAACTGCAGCTGCACATCCTTGGCGATGACGTTGGACGCGATGCGCGGTTCGACATGATTACCGTCGACGATGGCTGTCGATTCAAGCGAGCCGCCAAACGCCTTGGCAGTAAATCGATCGATGTTCAACCTGCCGTCCTTGAGAAGGAGATGGAATTGCGGATCTTCCAATCGTATGGGCCCCATGGTCAAAGCGGCCAAATGCCCGTTGAGTTCAACGTTGGCATTTGGGAACAAGCTGGTGGCCGGCGATGCACTGGTCGAAGCGCCCGTGGTGGTTTTCGTGGCCGATGCAGACGTTGTCGCCGCTGTCGATTTTCGCGTGGCGGATCGGCTGCGAGGCGGATTGCCAATAGGCAAAATGAGATCGAGCAATATCTCGCTCGTCGCTATGTCAGCTTTTATGTCCGGCCGGGCGCCATCCACCCTGATGTTTGCATTTCCCCGCAACGCAAACGGGCCGGCGTTTCCTTTCACGTCCGTCAGGTTGGCGGACGTCCGCGTACCAGCCGCACGAAAGCTGATCGCAAGCGGGCCTAAGTTCGCCGCCGCCGGCCTATAGTCCGGCGCAACCAGCTGCATTACGTCGGCCAGGTCGGGATGATCGATCAACACGTCAAAATTGTAGGCCGGATCGATGACAACATTCTTGACCCTTCCTTCAAGGCTCGCCTTGGTGCCGAGGACGTCAAACGCGGCCTTCACAGCGGCGTCCGACAGGCTGCCATTCAACTGGCCTTTAACGGCGACGCTGCGCTTTGCTCCCCGCGGAAGCCGCAAGTTTACGCCAGCGAGGCGGCCAAGCGCCTCCACGTCGCCGCTGCTTGCAGCAAACGTGAGCGCCGCACTCGGTTTTTCGGCGATTCCGTTTATGTCGCCGCTTATCCGGGCCGCCACACCTGCGATCCTGCCCACGCTGGCCTCGTGAAGCGTCAGCTTTCCACCGACAAGCGTCGTGTCAACATGAAGCTTCTCAACGACCATATCGCGAACGCTTAGCCGCTCGACCCGTGCATCTATGTTGGCATCGAAACCGTTGAGAAATGCGAGCGGTCCCAGCTCAGCCGACGTCTTCGAAGCCGACCCTGCTGCAGCGGAGGGCTGTTGTTTTACCGATGAGGACGAGGTTTTGGTCTGGTTGCCCCCGGCGGTCGGGCGTTGCAGATAGGGGTCGAGGTTGAGCTTGTCTACTGCGACGCGGAGACCAAAGGCTGGCCGGTCGCGTAATGCAACAGCTAACCCACCGGTAATCTTGCTCGCATCCAGTTCGACATTGATGTCGGTGACCTCCAGGGCCTCCGGTGTCGCCTTGAGCATGCTTCGAAAAGAGAAATTGCGCAGTCGATCAGCGGGGAGCGACGCCGGAGCGATCTCAAGCCAGTCGAAAATGCCCCGCAGGTTGTCAGAATTGACGGCCAGCTCTCCATCGAACTGTGGCCTTCCTTCAACCGGCTGGACGAAGCCCGAAAGCGAGACATCCGACGCTCCGGGCAACAGTGCGGTGGCCTGTTCGACAGCTATGCTGCCATTGCTAAGGATTGCCCGAACTGTCGCCTCGCGAATAATGCCAGAACGGAA
>CAZCVU010000265.1:0-2676 GCA_964501745.1 uncultured Flavobacteriales bacterium
TCGCTGTCGCCTCTAGACCGAAGATGTAATTGCGGTCGAGGCGCCTAGTAATTCCTCCAGGTTCGTAGTCTGTGTAGTCACGGTAACGATAGGATATTGCTGGGCCAATTTCTAAGTTTTCCAAAACTTCCACGGCATATGTTAGATCGAATCCAACCTCATAGTACTGGTCTCTGAAGCCGTCCGATCCCACCCCACTTCTGGCCCCGTTAAAAGTAATGGTGGGAGTTATTCCTAAGCTGTCACCTTCCCCGAATCCTCGAAATTCAAACTCGCTAGAACTCGTCAATACAATGGCGTCTTTTCCAGGAGTTTCATCATAAAAATTTACATAATATAAGCTGACATCAACAGTCCTGATCGGCCCATCATCTATATTGACAAAATTAACCAGGGTTCCGGTGGAGTAGGAGAGGGAATCATGACTACGGCGATTGAGGAGTGACCGTTCCAATAAGAGTGCCGGGCGCACTTGCCAACTTTCCGAGGCACTCAAGAGCGGACCAAATTGTAAAGCCGCTAGGTAGAGGTCACTCGCTGAAGCCGTAACATTATAATCGGTATAAAGTTGGCCCGTTGCCTGATATTTGAGACCTCCCATGCTTCTTTTATGATCTAGGGTAAGGACAACAGAAGCATTGTATCCGGCACGGTTACCAACACTGTCCGGGTTTAGAGGGCCATTTGTATCAACTCTGGCCCCAAGAACCGCGGCAACGTCTGTCTCTGGAGGCTGCGCTAAATCGCGGAGTCGCTTGATGTTTCTTTTCCATTTGTCGTTGTCCGGGTCGAGAAGGGTCAACCTTTCATAAGTAGCTATGGCTGCATCAAGTTTCCCGCGCTTTTCGGCAATTTCGGCGTATAAGATATTTTGCTGTAAATCAGTAGGTTTTTTAAATAATTTCAGATAGATAGCTCTCATTTCATCGACAATTTGACTTGCTTTACCAGCTTTCTCTTCTGCTTTCTTCACGGTCTCTGAAACTTGAGCATATTGTATTTGTACAATCGGATTTTGTTTAACCGCCCCGGTGCATTGGCCATCGGCAAACGGGACTTGCACAGTGCCTTTTGGCATGGTTTTGGTCACCCGCTCCAAGGCAAGGCCCTTTAGGCCGGAAAAAAAATCATCACAGACCTCACGCTTATTGAGGTCGGTCTGGTCAATCGCAATAGCAGGTGACTGAAGCGTCACAACCTGCATGACAACAGCGACTGCAACAGCAGCTGTCCGGAGTAAACTAGGCGCTACCGTCAAACCAATTCCCTCATTTCCTAGAACTCGTCCGAAGCGTTAGTTTACATGCCAAACGCTTTGGCCCGACATTTCTCAGATGGACGCCAATTTCGGCAATAATGGTAGCAATTTGGGTTTTCGATAGCAATAACAAGCACGATACCCGTAGGCAGGGCTCAAGTCGTGATTGGGAAGCACCATTGTTGCCCCGGCCGCGGCCAATGGCGAGCCGAAACCGAGCGCGGTCGCGAGCAGCACAACGAAGATACTTAAGTTTCTGGTTTCCAATCGCACCAACGGCAACCCTCTTCAGTTCGCCAAAGCCGTTCCGACTCGGATGCGCAAACAAATTCAACTCCGCAAACTGCAGCGATCGATCACAGGGACTACATCCAGTAGATCATTGCGACCACGAAAATACCGGCCAAAATATCCATGTTTAAGCTCCAGAGGGGTTATACGGAGAGCGCGTAAATTTTGCCGAAACAGCGTTGATGCACCGGGAGCAAGAGCGCCATAGGGCCTCGCCCTTCCGCGAGACCCTGATCAGGAAGTAGACAATTCACAAAGGCATAAAAACGATGATCTGCCTGCTTACACCTGTCAATCTGTCCCAAAGGCGCTGACGTCAGACATGGGTCACGAACGGACTCAGCAGTTGGCCTACCGGCACGTCTGAACCTGGGAAAATCCAGACGTAAAACAGCGTAAATCTGACATCGGCGCGTTCACACCCGCTCCGAATATCTATCGAATGCCGTTATTCGCGTGACGGGAATATCGGCCTCGCGCTGAAATATCTCTTTGCGCAGATAGGAAAGCTCCCCGTCGAGGTCGTCTTCCGGGACATCTCGGTACCAAGATCGGGGCTTCCCGTTGTCTCCGTCGTTCCATCGGTATCCCCGCGATCTGAGAATGTCCTTGAAGTCGTAAGGCGATCCCTCCGCCCAAACGCGACAGGTCGGTTTACGGGCTTCTTCCAGCAATGCTTGGAGGGCTAGGGTCCCTGAACGAGGTAAGGGCCGTGAAAGCAATTCAATTGCCGCGTTGCAGTCGACTGCAGCGCGATGACCGTCATAGAAGAAGCCGCTTTTCATAGCCAGATATTCGAGCTTCGGACTTTCGAAGCCTTCCTCGCCCCATGGTACCTGCGTCATCGAGCAGGCCCATGCCTTCGTCGTGAAGACTTCGAATGCCTTCTCCGCGAACTTCCTGTCGAAATCGGCGTTGTGGGCGATGACCAAGGCTGCGGGTCCAACAATCTCAGCAACTTTTTCGGCATCGATATTTTTCCCGCGAACGTCGTCGTCAGTGATTCCTGTTATCTTCGTGATCTCGTCTGGAATGTGACCTGACGTCGGTTCCTGCAACTGATTGAAGGCTTCGTAGACCTGAAACATCAGTCCGTTATGAGAGAACTCAAACGGAACCATCGCCAT
>CAZCVU010000265.1:2686-4417 GCA_964501745.1 uncultured Flavobacteriales bacterium
CTGTTTGGTAACTCAGCCCGGTCGTCTCCAGGTCGAGGAAAATACCGAGCTTGGAATTCGACCCGTCTGGTTCATGGTAACGCTCGCGGGGTCGTAGGCGATGTAAGACTCGGTAATCGCCAGTCGCTTCCAGACGCTCTATGAGGCCTTCGTTGCTCATTGCCTCAGCTGGACGCGATCTCTCGGCATTGCTCGCGCAATCGCGCTAAAGTGATCGACTTCTTTGAATTATGGTCCCAATTCATCAAGGGGGTGAGCTGTCGGATTAAATCCTTCTCTGTTTCTCGCAATGACGATCGCTCGCGTTCAACCCAAAGAATCAGCAAGTGGTCGTCGATCCATCGGATGATCGCCGCTGTATCGCATGAGTTGAACTTGAAATTGCTTTTGTTTGCCCTCTCCCGCAGAGAGCCAGCAGGCGGACGATACCCCAATACCGCGCCCATCCCGCGAAAAAACGTCGACGGACCACGATGCCTTAGGTCCTGTCGGATCAGGCGCCGATGAAGATTCTTGGACGCGATACCGATATAGAGCAGTTGGCTTCCACGTTCCTTCAATTCGTTATCAAATGGCGGAGGTAGCGCGTCTGCGCTGTCGACGTAGATCGAATACAGGCCCGGTTTACGAGGTACCTCGGCTTCGGCTTCCTCGATCTTGCTCAGGCCTGCAGTCGAACCAAATTTGGCGAATGCATCCAGCCTCGCCATCGATTGACCTAACTCTTTTCGTTCTTCTCGACAATGAACCCTGAAGCGCCTTTCCCGCGGGCGCGACGCACCGTGTAACCCTGGTTCCCAAGTCGGAAGCTTGGGTCTTTTTCCAGCCCCACAATTGCCTTCTTCAGCTTCTCCGCGACGGGATCTGGCTTCGTGATCGGCTTGGCCGATTCCTGCTGTCTCAGCCATTTCGCGAACACGTCCTCCGCAAGGTCTTCGCCCACCGACTTGCGCAGGGCATTCAGCTTCCTGAGTTGTCCCTTCGTTAGGTCCTTCTCGTTAATTGCCATCGGCAAGTATCCTCTCAGATTTTACAAAAATTCGGATATCGCATGTAGAACAAACACACCGGACAAGGAAAGGGAATTCAGCTTCCGACAGCGCTCCGGCGAGCATCATTTAGCACCGGTAAGCCGACAAGCAGTATGCTGACTATCTCGGCCGCTTTAGCACGAGGCAGATCAAAGCACTCGTAGTCCGCCATATACGGCGGGCGGTCACCGATCTTCCAGCGCATTCGAATGGACTTCAGACCGCAAACGAAACCAGGACCGCGCGTTCACTGATATCGGGTTATGTGTATTCGTTAACATCGGCTACGCTGCCCAAAATGCGCTCCTCGGCTTCATTGCACGTCTGGCCATAGCTACTCGTTCAGAGTCCGATTTTGAGACCTCTGTCGGCTCGTCAAAAACAACCCAATTACCCCAATAGTCAAGATCGCGATTGAGGTGCTCCCCATTCATTGGACAGGTTTGGCGGCGATTTAAGCTACGGTGTGGGCCTGCCGATCGGTTTTTCCATTACGTTGTCACGCCGCCAAGACTGTCGGTTGGAGGGCCGGGCGTAAGCCCGGGCCGGAGGCCGACAGTCTATCTCGATATACACCGGCCGGGGTCGCGCCGCCATGTGCTGAGTGCGGGCGGCGATTGTTGTAGAAGTCGATCCACTCCCCGATGCCCGGCGAGCCCGACAGCGCCTTTTTCATCATCAAGCGTTTGCTGAGGGTAAC
>CAZCVU010000266.1:0-4417 GCA_964501745.1 uncultured Flavobacteriales bacterium
TATACGAATCAGCGTCAAAGGTCAGCGAAATTGGGATCTATCTGGGAAATCCGGGATCATTACCATGCCGGATGGCCGCAGTTGCATGATGGCGGCGGGCGAGTTCTGGGAAGCCATGCCAAATCCCTCACGCCGCGGCAGCGTCTGAGTGTAATCGCCTCACCTCAACGGTATTTATTGGTCGCTGCAATGCTGAACGGTGTCGGCCTAGTTGGCGTTGCCGAACAGTTCATGTATCACCAGATCACCGGCTTTGATCTGCAGGCGCTTGACGGTTCCGGCATTGACCTCGACCACAGCCTGCACCGTCCCTTGTGCCCGAATCGACGCCAGTGACATCGGCGGTGCCCGCTCGACGACGCTGTCGACGACACCATCGGACCTGACAAACAACATATCCAACGGCAGTGGCGTGTCCTTCATCCACATCGCGACGCGGCGCGCCCGCGGGTAGAAAAAGAGCATGCCGGCGTCGGCTGCCAGCGAGCGGCGCCCCATCAGCCCGCGCGCAAGCTGCGAGGGCGTTTGCGCCAATTCCATTGTGAACCGATGGCGGCCGCTCTGCGTTTCGATGGTGACCGAGGTTCGGGTAAACGATGCCGCGTCCTGTGCCGATATGGTGCGGCGTTCGGACAAAGCGACAGCCAGGACACCGACCATCAAGGCGGCCAGCAGAACCGCGATACCGACCACGTACAGCTTGGGTTTCCTTGTCCGTTTGCTCATTGCTGAGAAGCTTAACACCAAACCAGCAGCTATGCCGTCGCTGCAAGCTGTTCGCCGCGCCGCCCGGTGTGCTCATGCGGCGTCGCGCGCAAAGCGGTTCTTCATAATCTCCATGTAATGGCGTTTGCGGCGACTGAATTGGCGTTCATTGTAGATCTCCGAAAACAGCCATCGCAGGCCGGCCTCGAGCTCATCGACCGACATGCGTTTGGGCTGGAAGTTGACGTCAAACAGCGTACAGCGATCCCAATAGCGTTCCTGCAGCAGCCGGTCTTCCCGCTGCAGGCGCGCATACAGTGGGGTGGCCGGAAACGGCGTCAAAACGGTGATCTGCACTTCCAGTAGGCCCGACGTCTCGACGAATTCCTTGACCTCATGGAAGGTGTCGGTGGTGTCGCTGTCGAGCCCGAGGATGAAGCAGCCGTTGACGGTGATCCCCCGCGACTGGATCTTATCGATCGCCCGCAGATAGTTGCCGTGCTGGCGGTGCTTCCAGTTGTGTTGGTCGAGGCCGTCCAGTCCACTGGCATTCGGGCTCTCGAAGCCGACCAGAATCTGTTTGCAGCCGCTGTCGGCCAGCAGATCCAGGAGCTCGTCATCAGCGGCAACCGAAATATCGGTTTCGGTAAACCACCGCAGCTCGAGTGGCTGGATGGCGCGCAGGAAGTCCTTGCCCCATTTCTTGTTGAGGAAGGTGTTGTCATCGGCCAGTTCGAAGAACGGCTGATCGGTGACCTGCCTTGCGGCTTTGAGCTCGGCAATTGTTTGCGCCACAGATTTTTGCTGAAAGCGTTCAGTGATGCGCAGGCTGGCGGCGCAGAACTCGCAGTTCAACGGACAGCCGCGCGAGGTCTGCACCGTCAACCGGTTGTAAGGACGACCGCGCAACAGATCGAACCGCGGCTGTACGTAGAGTGGCGCCTTGAACACGCCGTTGCGCGCGCCGTCATAGCGTTTCTGGAGACGGCCTGTGCGGAAGTCCGCCACGACACGCGGCCAAGCTCCCTCCGCGCCGTTCACGACGATGGCGTCGGCATGCTGCGCCGCTTCGTCCGGCAGCAGTGAAACATGCAGCCCACCCAGGACAACGGGCGTACCGCTGGCGCGATACCGATCTGCCAGCGCATAGGCCTCATCGATCTGAGCTGTGAACGACGATATGCCGACGAGATCGAAGGGTTCCAGTTCGCCGTCGGCCGGTAGTTCGTCGACCTCGCGGTAGGCGACATCAACATCATCCGGCGTCAACGCAGCAACGGTGAGGAGCCCCAGACTGGGCAGCGAGGCAACGACCTTGCCGCGGTTCACGAACTGCGGCAGCGTCACGCCGAGTGCGGCAAGCTCCGGCGTACGCACCCGGACGCCGCTCATGGCAAGCAGACCAATCTTCATGACGCCCACCGTGAGGTAGTTTCGTCAAGCACCGCCAGGATGTTTGCCAGCGTGCTTGATCGGCTCAGCTGTTCGTCGCTGAAATAGACGTCGAAATGTTCCTCGACGTGGACCATCACCTCAAGCCCGGTAAGACTGTCGATGCCGAGGGCGTCGTTGAGCGAGGCCTCGAGTTCAACCCCCGAGAGGTCCATGTTCAGCTTGCGGGACAACAGGGCCCGCAGGTCGGACTCATGCAGATACTCATACATCTTTCTGTCCTCCTGTAACGCCTTCCTGTTGACGTGCCGACGGTGAGAACGCGCGCTCGCTCGGGCCGCGATCTGCGGCCCACGTACCCCATGCAACAAGGCAGAGCGCGGCGAGGGCACTGGTTGCGGGTACGGGAAGTAGGTATTTGAGTGGCGGATACGCCGCCGCCGCCATCAATGTCAGCGGCAGAACTATGTTGGCGATGTTCATACTGCGCGCCGCGGTCCGTTTGCCCGCTTGGCCAAGCCCAAGCGACGGCAATTCGCCGGCAAGCAGCAGATTCAGATAGCCGATACCGAAAAATGCGATATGGCCAAGCCGCATGAGCCGGCGCGAGGTCTCCCCGTAGTCGACGAATCCGACTGGCGGTGAGATCGGACCGTCGAATGCCCACAGCCCCATGATCATGCCGCTTGCGGCGCCAACGCAGAAACCGCTCCAGGCGATGATCCTGTTCCAGCGGCCGGTGTTTTCCCGGGGTGTTGTCAACCTATCCATCGACACCGCCTCCGTTAGCGAAGCGCTAGATTTGAACGACGTTCATATATATTATGTTGCAATTGAACAATGTTCAAGTTATTTTTCGAACTCCGTTCACTTTTTTTTGGAATTGAGGATATTTGACCTATGGCGCAGCAGACCGAGGCGAGACGGAAATCAGTCTTCGACAAGGCCCTGAGCGCGGCCAAAGAGATCGCAGTGGCCGAGGGGCTTTCGGGACTGACGGCCCGCCGAATTGCAAAGGCCTCGGGATGTTCGGTCGGCACGCTCTACAACGTGTTCGGCAACCTGGACACGCTAATCCTGCATCTCAACGCTTCGACCCTGGAACGGCTTAACGAGCTACTGGCGCAGCCATCATCCGGCAAAGATCCAGAACACAGGGTCCGCGAACTTTCCGAGCGTTATATGCAATTCACATCCGAATACGCGAACCTCTGGTCGGTGTTGTTCGAGCACGTGTGGCCGAGGGACCAGGCGATGCCGAACTGGTATCCGGTGCGCATCCGCCGCTTGCTCGGCGTCCTTGCGGGAGCCATGGCACCGCTGTTCCCCGACGGCTCCGAGCAAGAGCGCCTGCAGGCGGCGGCAGTCCTATGGAGCAGTCTGCACGGCATCCACTCGCTCGCCGCCTCCGGCAAGATGGGTTTGATCTCTTCCGAATCGGTAACCGCCATGACGGAGGTGCTGATTCACAATTTCGTCGCGGGCCTCAGCCAACGAGCAGCCGGACTCGCCCAGAGCTGACTCGATCGGCGGGGAGCGACCGGGACGTGTCAGCAGGTATCGGCAGCCGTTTGCCGGAACCGCGGCGTCGACATCGTCATCATACGGGTGGCAGAATTCCGAGCGCTTTCATGCCCTCCGCATCGGCCTTCGCCTCAGCGAGCAACCAGTCTCTGAATGCGCGGATCTTGGACCGCTCCGCAGTTGGTTTGGGACAGACGATGTAATACGCGTAGCCGACCGGCAGCGACGGCCCGAACGGCCTGACGAGACGTCCGGCCAACAGGTCCGAGGCGGCCAAGGCGCTCCGTCCAAGCACGACACCCTGTCCGCCTGCCGCTGCATCCAAGGCCAGGCTGGCTTGATTGAAAACCGCGCCCTTCGACAAATCGAGTCCGTCTACGCCAGCCGCGGTAAGCCACTTCAGCCAATCCTCCCGGTTGTCGAGGTGGATCAGCGTATGGTGCGCCAGGTTTTCGCGCCTGCTGAGCGGATGCTGACCTTCCATCAGACCAGGACTACACATCGGAAACAGCGTCTCCTCAGTCAGGCAAACGGCATGCAAATCGGGCCACCTGCCCGCGCCATGACGGACAGCCAGATCGACATCCTCGCGGCTGAAATCGATATGCTGGAGGGAGGCGCTGATGCGCAAATCGATATCTGGAAACGCCTCGCTGAATTTGCCGATCCGCGAGACAAGCCATTTTGACGCGAAGTTTGGCGAGACGCTGACGGTCAGGATGCCGGCATCGTCCTTCTCGTACAGCGCGTCAAAACCCGCGCTAAGCCGGTCGAAGGCATCCCGGACGAAAAGCTG
>CAZCVU010000267.1:0-4402 GCA_964501745.1 uncultured Flavobacteriales bacterium
AGTTGCGTGGCGCCGCCGCTGCAATAGACCGCGAGGAATGGACTGTCGCAACGTGAAGTTTGCGCAGTCAAATATGTAAGGATGCGTGTCGGTAACTCGATTATTTGATAGACGGCTGCCAAAATTCTAAAGTTCATCGAAGATATTTCGCCCTATATCTGCAACCTCGATACGCCGCTGAAGACCGTTCTTGGTCGTATTAACGCGACGGAGGGTTTGTTTCAAATTATCGTTGACGAGGCTGGCGCTTTCGTCGGGACGATTACCGATGGTGACGTCCGGCGTGCCGTACTGATGGGAACTGGCCTCTCGGATCCAGCATCACAATGTGTCTTTCGAGACGCGACGATTGCTTTATCGGGCGATTCAGACCGGGAAATTTCGCGGAAACTAGATTCATTAGGGCACGCGCGGCCATATGTCCCAATTCTAGGAGCGGACGGTCAAATCACCTCCATCGCCTTTCGCGAAGTGGTGACAAAAGACAATCTGTTCGGCCTCGTGATGGCGGGAGGTCGTGGTACCAGATTGGGCGACCGTACAAACAAGACACCCAAGCCGCTCCTAAATGTCGGCGGCAAACCCATTCTAGAGAGAGTCCTCCAAACATTAGACGAAGCCTCTATTCGTCAGATCTTTGTCTCGGCTCACTACCTCGCGGATCAGATTGAAGAATTTGTCGCAAACTGGAGTGGCGACGCCGAGCTAAGTGTATTGCTCGAAAAGAAGCCACTCGGAACAGCAGGCTCATTACGTTTGATTCCGGAAAGCGTCGACTGCCCTGCTTTGGTTGTCAACGCGGACGTGCTTACAAATCTGAATATCCGTGGACTGGTCACTTACCACACGCGGCATGGCAACGACGCGACGGTTGCTGTTGCTACCCACGAAGTGATCATTCCCTACGGAGTTATCGAACTAACGGAAGATGGACTCTTCAATGGCATTCAGGAGAAACCCCGAATGGCTAACTTCGTGGCTTCGGGCATCTATCTCTTGGAGCCGGCGTTCCGCGCACTAATAGCCGATAATCAACACCTTGACATGCCGGAGCTGCTACAGAAGGGAAAGAAGATTGGCCTCCGAATCGGGCTTTATCCTGTTCATGAATATTGGACGGATATCGGGCATCCCGAACAGCTTGATGCAGCTGAAAAGCGGATGCGGGGTATTCGTTGAACTTCAGTGAACAACTGACAAACGTTCGCCGACTAGGCTTATCCGTTTGGGTAATCTCAGCCCTCGTTCTGTATTCGGTCCTGAGCACCGTTGTCGAAGGCGTCGGGATTGGCCTCATATTGCCAATCGCACAGCTGATGACTTCAGGAAACAACCCGGCCACCTTAATCGAGCAAAGCACTCTTTGGCGCTACATCGACAATGTTCATGGGATAGTCGGCCTTTCTGTCAGCCTTCAATCGCTTTTCGTTGCCTGCGGCATTCTTCTGATACTGCGCCAGTTATTGGTCTACATCCGCGAGGTGTTTTTCATCTCGGTTCGATTCCGGCTGGTCTGCGACAATCAGATCGCATTGCTCGGCTCATTCTTGCGATGCCGCGCCGACTATCAGGATAGGGTTAAGGTCGGCGAATTGGCAAACGAGATGGTGACCGAACTCAACCGCGCTATTACGTGGATCTTCTCGCTGGCGCTTCTTGCCAGCTTCGCACTCCAGATCCCATTTTACTTGGGATTTATGACGCTGCTGTCATGGGAGATGACGCTGGCGGCGGGCGGCACCCTAGTATTGGTCGGCATGTTCCTCCGTGGCCTCATGAGTGACACGGAAAAGGCGGGCCATTCGGTCGCGGCTGCGAATCGAAGAATCGCCGCGCATTTTGTCGAGCGATTGTCGCAAACACGAATCATAAAACTTTGCGGTCTTGCCGATGCAGAACATGCAATTATGAGCCACCTCGCTCGTCGGCAACGTCAACACAATAACGAAGTCGGGATTCTTCAAGCGAGGGTGGCAGCGCTCATCGAGCCCATGGTGGCCTTGAGTGGCATGATCGCCGTGTACTTCGGGTACACAACCTTCGATTTGGGTCTGGCTGAATTGGGAATGTTCTTGGTGATTACATTTCGTCTTCTGCCAGTGTTTCGTGCACTATTGCTAACGCGGCAATCCTATCTGGCGAACCTGGCGTCGCTCCGAGTCGTTATCAGGAGAATGGACGAGCTAGCCGAATTCCAAGAGAAGGACCAAGGCCTGACCGAGCCTTTCCCCAACATGAAGCGCGGCATCGAATTCCGCAATGTCTGCTTCAACTACGCAAATTCCGATCGATCATCGGCGCTGCGAAATGTTTCGCTGTCATTTCCTGCAGGTAAGATTTCAGGACTGGTCGGACCGTCGGGAAGCGGAAAATCGACCCTGGTAGATCTCATTCCGCGGATAAGAGATCCTCAAGAAGGTGCAATTCTGGTTGACGGCATTCCCGTCAGTCAATTAGCGCTCGAGGGACTTCGTCAGCAAATCGCGTACACACCACAGTCTCCAGTAATGCTGGATGTCACGATTGCGGAGCACATCCGCTTCGGAAAGCCAGATGCAACGGAGGCAGAGGTTAAGCGCGCCGCAGCACTCGCCGGAATAGCGGAATTCATAGAAACGCTGCCCTCTGGCTACGAAACCAAAATTGGTGCCGAAGGTGGAAGCTTATCCGGCGGACAGCGCCAAAGAGTCGATTTGGCGAGAGCGCTCATTTCGCCTGCGCAGATTTTGATTCTCGACGAGCCTACGAGCAACCTGGACGCAGATTTGGAATATCGATTCCGAAGTACACTGGAAGAGATCCGAAACACCACTGGCCTTACCATTATCATCGTTGGGCATCGGTTCATCACATCGCGTTCAGCCGACAATCTTATTGTCATGCGAGACGGCAAAGTCGACGCCGTTGGCGATCATGAATCCTTGGTTGCGAATGATGGCTGGTACGCACAGGCCTACCGCAAACAAATGGAGTAGTTCGGGCAGCGGCTTCGGACGAACCTGTAAATTCAAATCGATTGCAAAGTAGTTTGAGTAAATTCGGAAATTAGATGTCAGATCTTTCCGGGCGATCCATTCTTGTGACCGGTGGAACCGGCTCTTTTGGTCGGGCTTTCATCTCAACCGTCCTAAGGAAACACAAGCCGCGCAAGCTTGTCGTTTTTTCCCGGGATGAATTGAAACAGCACGAAATGCAGTCCAATCCGAGCTTCAGTGACGGTGCCGATATTTTGCGCTTCTACATTGGCGACGTCCGCGACGCTGACCGGCTGGAAATGGCAATGCGCGACATCGACGTGGTAATTCACGCGGCCGCACTGAAGCACGTGCCAATTGCTGAATACAATCCCTTCGAGTGTATTCGAACGAACGTGCACGGAGCTGAAAATGTCGTTAGCGCGGCACTACGAGCGGGTGTTAAGCGGGTCATCGGGCTGTCGACTGACAAGGCAGTGAACCCGGTTAGCCTCTACGGCGCCAGCAAATTGGCAGCCGACAAGATCTTTGTCGCGGCCAACAATCTTGCTGGGGCAGACGGACCACGATTTGCCATCGTCCGATATGGCAACGTGTTAGGTTCTCGCGGCAGTGTACTGCCTTTATTCCAGCGCCTTGTCAGCACAGGCGTGAAAACACTTCCAATCACCGACCCGCGAATGACCCGATTCTGGATCACATTGGAGCAATCGGTCGAGTTCGTGTTGTCATCACTCTCAAGAATGCATGGGGGTGAATTGTTTGTACCCAAGATACCGAGCATGCGCGTCGCCGACCTCGCGCGCGCGGTTGCGCCCGATTTGGATCACGAGATCATCGGCATACGTCCCGGCGAGAAATTGCATGAAGTTCTCTTAACGGAGGATGATTCACGGACGACCCGAGCGTTCGATGATCGCTACGTTATTGTGCCAATGTACCATTTCTGGTCGGCAAGGCACGATGTTGAGCAACTAGGCGAGCCAGTTGCGGAAGGATTTCGCTACGCCAGCGACAATAACGAACAATGGTTGAGCAGCGCCGATATTAGAAAGTTGCTCGATGTCCAGAGTGCGCAAGAATGAGCGCCTCTGAATTCCTACCTTATGGTCGTCAGCACATTGACGAGGATGACATCCAAGCGGTTCTACAAGTCTTGCGAAGCGACTTCCTAACGACCGGGCCCGCAGTGGACGAATTTGAGGCGCGGCTTGCCGATGCGGTCGACGCACCGTTTGCGGTTGTTTGTTCCTCGGGAACGGCGGCACTTCATCTAGCGTGTCTTGCACTTGAGGCGGGACCAAATGATACCGGCATCGTGCCAGCTATAACCTTCGTGGCGACCGCCAACGCATTGCGGTACTGCGATGCAGAGGTTTGTTTCGTAGATGTGTAGTGCGTATTGTTTGTATAGTGTGTTGTTTAGT
>CAZCVU010000268.1:0-4395 GCA_964501745.1 uncultured Flavobacteriales bacterium
AGTATCGTGAACACCGTGTCTACGCTGGTGACTTTCTCGAGTTCTCCACGGAGTCGCTTCAAAGGCTCCAGTGCTTGGTCCGAGAAGAGGTCCTTGTCTGGCGTGTAGGTCACAACGAGTAAGTCGCTACTCGGATATCGCTCGTGGATTTTCCGGAACACTTTGAGGTCCACGTCGTCTTCCAGCAACAACGAGTCGGCCGAAGCGTCCAGCTTGAAGTCTTTTGTGTGATAGCCGAAGAAAACCAGAATCGAGAGTAGTACGACCAGAACTAACTTAGGATTGTGGAGCACCAGGGTGTCATAGGCCTGCACGATACGAGACGTCATGAAGTTTCCTATTTGAGCCATGCCGATTCAGCCAGGGGAACAATGGTGTCGGCCCGAGGTGGGTACACTTTCTCAGAGGGGTGGAGGGTATCGCCGGCCCCCAGGGTCGGATCGCCGCCTGCTCGTCTAAACCAAGATCCCCCGGATGACCACTTGAGTCGACCTTTCCCAGATGACATCCAAACTCCGGAAAATCGTACCACCGTCCCACCGCAAAGGGAACTGCGCGAGCGCGGGGTCAAGTCGTGCAATGCCGTATTTGGATGCGGCATGCCGTGTCGCGTTGCTCTCAAAGTTCCTGCTCGCCATGGACGCGAGCAGCCGCCTGGAGATTATTTGCCGGTAGGGCTCGCGTTGTCGACCTCGTATTCGGCGGACCAGCATTTCTTGTAGCGCCAATCTTCTCTGTAGCGAGGGCATCGCGTCAATCCGTCAGATTCCCGGAAAAAATGCCCTCATGGGTCAGACGCTGAAACATCGCGCCGATCTGTTCGGCCGGGATCTTGGCGTCGCGGTCGAGCCACCAGGTCAGCACCGACATGAAAGCGCCGACCACATACTGGATGACGAGCTCATGCGGTATGGCGTCGACGAATTCTTCCCCATGGCTCGCCGTCAATTCGTCACGAACCAGATCGGACAGGATGCGACGGATGCTTTCCAGCGCCACCACACCGCCGCGGCCACCGACGAGCGCTCGATATAGCTCGATATGGCCGCCGGCGTGCTCGAACATGGCCAGGCAAAAGCCTAGACTTCGGTCGTCGATATCTTGCCGCTTCGCAAAGGCGTCTTTCTGCTGATCGATCAGTAAGCCGCGCAGGCTTTCGAAGCCACTCCGCAACAAATCCTCCTTGCTCGTGTAGTGGGCGTAGAAGGTCGAGCGACCAACATTCGCCTCGTCGACAATGTCCTGGATGGTGATCGTTTCGTAGTCCTTTCTCAAAAATAGCGAGATCAATGCGTCATGCAGCATTGCACGCGTACGCAGGACGCGCCGGTCAATCGTCTTCTCGGTCATCTCCAATCTCCAACAATTCCCGCACAAAACGTGCGGATCGTTCGGAAGCGGACATTTCGGCTCTCGAGTTTATTGACCGTTTCTCGAACGATGTGTCAGTTAATGAACAGTTTGTCCGGTGACCCGTATCCATGCAAGAGGAATCAAGCGTCATGACAGAGCTGCACGCGATCAACGAGGCCGGAAGCGGCGCCCCCGTGCTGGATGGCCCGATCATCGAATTGCGAAACCTGGTCAAGATCTATCAATCGATGTCGGGAGGGTTTACCGCCCTTGACGGCGTGGGCTTCACCGTACCCAAAGGTCAATACCTCGCCATCGTCGGGAAATCCGGCAGCGGCAAATCGACCCTCCTCAACATGATCGCGGGCATCGACCGTCCGACTTCGGGCGACGTCGTGGTCGGCGGCACGCGGATAGACGATTTGCCCGAATCCGACTTGGCGCGGTGGCGGGGCACCCATGTCGGCGTGGTGTTCCAGTTCTTTCAGCTTCTGCCGAACTTGACGATTGCCGAAAACGTCGTCCTGCCGATGGATTTCTGCGACACCTACCCGTCCGCCCAGCGGCGCCCGCGCGCCCTCGAGCTGTTGGACCGGGTCGGCATCGTCGAACAGTCGGATAAGCTTCCCGCCGCGCTCTCGGGCGGGCAGCAGCAGCGCGCCGCGATCGCCCGCGCATTGGCGAATAATCCCGTGATCCTGGTTGCCGACGAGCCGACCGGAAACCTTGACTCCCGAACCGCGGATGCGGTGATCGAGCTGTTTTCGGACCTGGCGGATGCGGGCACCACCGTCGTCATCGTTACCCACGAACGCGACGTCTCGAACTTCGTCGACCGGACGATAGAGCTCTCCGACGGGAAGGTCGTATCGGACGCCGCCGGAACACGGCGCGCGAGCCGCCGGAAAGCGGGAGACGTCGCATGACGATCAGACCACGCTGGAAGAAAATATACCGTGACATCGCCGGTGAGCGAGGACGCACGTTTCTGATGCTGGCGGCGATTTCGGTCGGCATATTCGGCATCGCCACGATCTTGAGCACGTACTCCATTCTCATACGGGAAGTTCAACGCAATTACATGGCGACCAATCCGGCATCGGCGACGATCGATGTCGGCGAGGTGACCGACGCCATGCTCGCCACCGCCAAGAATTTTCCCGGGATCGCGGAGGCGGAAGCGCGGAGCGTGAGCCATTCGCGGGTCAAGGTCGGTGATGACTGGCTCCGGATGCTGATCTTTGTCGTCGATGATTTTGACGAAATTCGCCTCAACACATTCCGCAAGGTGTCCGGCGCGTGGCCTCCGCCCAAAGGCACGATGCTGGTCGAGCACACGGCCATACAGGTCTTGAAGAAGGGAGAAGGCGGCGCGGCTCTCCTCAAGACGCCACACGGCGTGCCCACGAGCGTCAGAATCAGCGGCGTCGTACATGATGCCACTCTCGCGCCTGCTTGGCAGGAGGAGGCAGGCTACGGATATATGACGCGTGAGACGTTCTCCGCGCTTGGCGAACCATCCGGCCTCGACGAGCTACGCATCCAGCTCGACGGCAACCCGGAAAGCGTAGGTCTTGTCGAATCCAGGACGCTGGAGCTGGCGAACAGGCTGCGTGATCTCGGGCACGACGTTCACGAGATCAGAGTGCCGAAGCCGAGGACCCATCCCCACCAAACCCAGATGCAGGCGATCATGTTCCTGCTGATCGTCTTCGCCGGGATGGCGCTTTTGCTCAGCGCAATTCTCGTCGCGACGGTCATTGCCGGAATGTTGACGCGACAGGTACGTGAGATCGGCATGATGAAGGCGGTCGGCGCGCGGTCGCAACAGATCGCGCGCATGTACCTCACGATGCTCATGGCTCTTGGCGCCGCCTCGGTCGCGATCGGTCTTCCGGCGGGAATTCTCGCGAGCTGGCTGTTCGCCGACAGGGTGTCAAATCTGCTCAATATCGAAATCGGCGGCTACGGCGCGCCGGTTTGGGTCTATGGCGTCATCGTGGTTTCCGGGTTGTTCACGCCCGTGCTGGTCGCTCTCCCGACCATCTTGAAGGGCAGTCGGCTGACCGTGCACCAGGCGATCGCCGATTTTGGCGTTGGCGCCAACAGGACCTTTGGCGACAGTCGGTTCGACGTGGCATTGGGCGCGGTGCGCGGGATCGGGCTGCCCTATGTCATGGCGCTTCGCAACATGTTCCGTCGCCGTGGGCGGCTGGTCTTGGCGTTGTCGCTTCTGGCGGCCGGCGGCGGCATGTTTATTTCCGCGATGAACATTGGCGCGGGCTGGAAAAGTTTCGCCGATCGCGTTTTTCTCGAAAGACACTACGACGTCGAGTTCAGCCTGAACGACCCCGTCGAGGTGGCGCGGATCGATCGCGCGCTGGAATCCATACCCGACATCCGACTAATCGAATATTCCGGCTACAGTCCAATGGCCGTCGCCAAGAAGGGACGAATCGACGTCGCCCGCGCCTATCCCGACCAGGTTCACGGCGCTTCATACATGCTTGGCATCGACGCCAGGACCGAGTTGATCAGTTATCCGCTGTTGTCGGGAAGATGGTTGAGGGAAGGCGATGGCGACGTGGTGGTCCTCAACCAGACGGCTAGATTGATGGCCGGAATGCCCAAGGTCGGAGACGACGTACGGCTGTCGCGCGGCGGTGTGCAGAAGGCCTGGCGCCTCGTCGGCGTTGTCGAGAAAATAGGCCCGAACGCGACCGCCTATGTTCCACGCGACGCCTACGATGCCGCGGCGGGTACCGCGGGAACCGCCCAGATGGTTCGAATTTCCGCCTCGGCGAATACCCCTGAGGAGCGCGAAAAACTCATCCAAGAAATCGACAATGCCCTGCTCGATGCCGGGATCAGCGTCAAGCTGGGGCTGCCGATCTCGTTGCTCCGCACCGCGATGGGCGATCATGTATCCATTCTGATCAGAATACTCGTTGCCGCGGCTGTTCTGTTGGCCGTGATCGGGGTTCTTGGTTTGACGTCGACGATGTCTGACCAGCCCCCATTGTGTGGTCCGGTTTGAATGTT
>CAZCVU010000269.1:0-4371 GCA_964501745.1 uncultured Flavobacteriales bacterium
GAGCGCGATGGCATTAGGCGTGTCCACACATTCCGGAAACCACTGCACGGCTTCTCCGCCGCCGGCCGGGATCTTGTACAGACGACCATTGATCTCGCCCGACCAGTCGCCGCTGTCGGAGAGATACATATCGCCCTGCCGGTCGAATGCCGGATAGTTCGGACACGCAAAATCGCTGCCGCCCGGGCCGGTCGCATAGACGCTGGCAGCACCGTCGGGCGTGATCCGGAGCACCGTCCCGCCCCCGGCATAGGCGGCGTACAGATTGCCGTCGGCATCGACCGCCTGCCCAAGACAGCGCTTCTCGGTCGAACTGAATTGTTCACCGCTGTTGTTGTCCAGGTTAATGCGATAAACCTGGCCGCCCGTACCGGTTGTGTAAGCTTCGCCGTTCGGGCCGATGGCGATCGATTCGGGATGGTCAACGCCGTCGATGTGGATGATCTTGTGTTTGTCGAACAGTTCGAGCATGGGTAGTTGGCTCTGTGTTAGATTCGGTGTCAGGTGTCAATGGCTGATCGGCCCGCAGCTCGGGGGGAAAAAACTGGACTCGCCGATTCTTGTCTTTTAGCTTACATCCTCCCCCCGCCTCTTCCCATCATCGAAATGGATAAAGCCGAAAGATCATGGACAAAAAGTTCCAGGAAAAGCATTGACCTGTTGCCGTGGCTGCCGGCAAGGCTGACCGGCCTCAAGCAGTGCCAGGCACAATTCGGTGAAAAAGAGCAGATTGCGGTTGCTGCGGACAGAGATTGTATTCTTCGGTCAAACAGCAACATTTGTCGGTTGCCATTATGAAGCCACTCCGTTATATCCTTGTCTCGCTTTGCCTCACCCTCGCAGCCGCTGCCGGCTGGATCGAGGACACCGAGGACGGCACCGTCATCCACGTCAAGGTATTCGCCCTGCCGGACCCGGCCGCCAACGATTCGCACAGCCGCGCCCAGGGCCAGTCGATCAAGGAGTTTGTCCGCCGGTTCCCCGAGTTATTCGCCCGCAAGTACCGCGACATCTACAAGGCCGACCCGGCCACCTATGGCGACCACAACTGGGACAACGTCTCGATCGAAATGCATCGTTTTTCCGGCATCCAGGTCGAGGGTGTCGAGACCACCCTGCTGTCGATTGCCGGCGACATCGCCCCGGATGTCCTGTATGTGAATTTCCGGCAATCCTCCTCGTACATTGAGCAGGAATTCCTGTATCCGCTCGACGAGTATGTCGATCAGATGACCGAGGAGCAGAAGAATTTTCGCATCAACAAGAAAATCTGGCCGGTCATCAAACGCGTCGGCCCGGGCAGCAGCGAAGAACAGGTATGGGCTGTCCCCTGGGGGGGCGCGCTCGGCAAGGTCATCCTTTACAACCGGCAGCTGTTCGACGAAAACGACATCCCGTACCCGGACAACAACTGGACCTGGGAAGGATTCTTCGATATCTGCAAGAAGCTGACCGACCCCGCCAACGGCATCTACGGCGTGCAGCTGGGTAGGGGCATCCATGAATCCTGGTACTGGGTCACCTTCCTGTGGTCAGCCGGCGGCGACTGCATGACCTACGACCGCGAGACCGACGAATGGTCATGCGTCTTCGACAGCGAAGCAGCGGTGAAAGCACTCGACTTCTATACGCAACTGACGACCGAGCACTGGACCGACGGGACAGGCACGAAACGCTACGGCTACGCCTACAAGGAGGACGACGCCGGCGTCAAGTGGGAGCGCGACCAGATCGGCATGTGTTTCTCATACATCGACGAGAAACTGCTGACCACAATCAACCCCGACAAAATCGGCCTGGTGCCGGTGCCCTTCGGCCCGGAACGCGACGTCGAAGTCGACGGAAAAATCGTCAAACAGCGTATGCGCGGGGCCGAGCTGAACAGCCGGATGATGGGCATGTACGCCGGGATCGAAGACAGGGTGATCCGCGACGCGGCGTGGGAGTACATGTTCTGGTACGACAGCAAAGACGCCATGGCAATCATGGTCAAGATCATGGTCGAAGGCGGGCTCGGGCGCTACATCAATCCGCGATATCTCGAGATGTTCGGGTACGACGCCATCCTGCGCCTGTCCAATCCTGCCTGGCTCGAAGCGTTCGAGATCGCCATCGAGACAGGCATGCCGGAGCCTTACGGCCGCAACAGCAATATCGCCTACGACCTGATGACCCATCCGATCCATGAGGCGGAAAACCTCGGGTTGAAGGGCAAGTTGCCGACAGACCCGGAAGCCCGGCACCAGAAACTGAAGGAGCTGCTGGAGAAAGCCGTCGCCCGCGCCAACCGCGACATGCTCGGCAAAATCCCGCCACAAGAGATGCAGAAGCGCCGGACGATCTCCGGCCTGGTCCTGGCGATGATTGTCATTGCCTTCGTGATCGTCTTCTGGTGGATCAAGCGAATTTTCACACCGCCTGAGATCACCGGGGTCGAACGGGAGCGCTGGGGCTTTCGCCGCTATCGCATGGCCTACATAATGCTCGTACCCGCGGTCCTGACGATCTTCCTCTGGGGGTACTGGCCCCTGGTCCGCGGCTCGATCATGGCCTTCCAGGATTACAAGGTGACAGGCGGCTCCGAATGGGTCGGGCTCGACAACTTCGCAACTGTGCTGTGGTCGGTGGACTGGTGGAAGTCCGTGTGGAACGCCGCGCGCTACGGCTTCCTGATCATCGCCCTCACCTTTCTGCCGCCGATCATTCTGGCTATCCTGCTGCAGGAATCGCCGTACCTCAGCCTCATCTTCCGGACGATCTATTATCTGCCCGCGGTGATTACCAGCCTGGTTGTCGTCCTGCTGTGGAAGCTGTTTTACGAGCCCAGCGAGAAAGGTGTGCTCAACCGCATCCTGATGTCGGTGCCGGCCTGGGGTTACATCCTGCTTGCCTTGATTCTGCTGGGCGTGGCACTGGCCTTCGCGCGACGGCTGATGTATCACGAGCGCTACGGATTGGCGACGGTTTACGTCATCGCCGGGCTTCTGCTGTTCTATTCGTGTTCGTCATTGGCCAGCCCGATCTTCGCGGTCGCAGACGCGACGTTCGTCGATTACATCAAGATGATCATCAAAGAGCCGGTCGCCTGGTTCTGCAAACTGGGCGCCACCCTCGAGGAACCGAATCGCTGGCTCATGGACCGCAAAACCGCAATGATCGCCTGCGTCATCCCGATGGTATGGGCCGGCATGGGGCCCGGCTGCCTGATTTACCTGGCAGCGCTCAAGGGCATCTCTGATGATTTCTATGAAGCCGGTGACATCGACGGCGCCACCTTCATCGACAAGATTCTGTTCATTGTCTTTCCCATTCTGCGGCCGCTGGTCATCATCAACTTCATCGGCGCCTTTATCGGCGCGTGGTATGGTGCCAGCGGCAACATCCTGGTCATGACGGCCGGCGGCGCGAACACCGAAGTAGCAGACCTGCACATCTTCTTCAAGGCATTTACCCACATGCGCTTCGGCCCGGCAACCGCCATGGCGTGGATCCTCGGGTTCATGCTTATCGGCTTCACCGTCTACAATCTGCGCATCCTCTCGCGGCTGGAATTCAAAACTACCGGCGACAAGAAGTAAATCATGCCAATGATCTCCAAAATCGGCCGGCGCAATTTCAAGACGCGGTTCCTGCACATAACGATACTGGTGCTGCTGGTCGCCGGCGGGGTGACGATGGTCTACCCGTTCCTGCTGATGTTTGCGGGCAGCACCAAGAGTGCCGTCGACAATAACGAGATGTCGATCATCCCGACGTTTCTCAAGGATGACACGAAGCTGTACCACAAGCACATCGAGGGGGTCTTCAACGAGATCCTCGAACAGCTTCATATCGCCTACGACAGCGAGGCCATCTCCTTCGAAGAGGTGAATCCCCCAACGCAGGTCAACGAAGCGATGGTCGACGAATGGCGTGCCTTCGTGGCCGATGCCCGGCTGCCCGGCTACGCCTATACCTGCGGGTACGTCAGTGCACCGCGGTCGCAAACCATGTGCAAAACCCTGCGGGCCTACAAGAATCACGTCCGCGATACGCTCAGCAAGGACATCGCCGAAGCCAACGAAAAGCTCGGCACAGAGATTCACGATTGGAATTCATTCGCCGTGTCACCGGCGCAATTCCAGAACCGTGTGATCATGCCCAACGAACAACCCGTCACTCAGCACTTTTGGGCATTCAAGGAGGATCAGCCGATCAGTGACAAGACCTGGTTCTCAGTCGACGGCTTCTACAAGAAAATGTATCTCAAGTCGCACTACACCAAGGAAATCAAGGAGTATAACGAGAAACACGACACGGATTTCGAGAAGTACAGCGATATTCGCCTGACCCGGACGGTGCCCAGTGAACCGAAACAGGCGGAGGACTGGG
>CAZCVU010000270.1:0-4343 GCA_964501745.1 uncultured Flavobacteriales bacterium
TGCGTGAGCATCCAAACTTTCTCAACCAGCATCCAACGCTGTTGTCGCATCTCGAGCCACCAGGCCGCGAATTTGGATCCGGTGTCGAGGATCTGCAGATGGCGATGCTGGAGCGCCTCAAGGAAGAGAACAAGCGCATGAAGTCGCGGCAGCGCGAGTTGATTACGACTGGTCGCAACAACCTGACGACGCAAGCGCGCGTGCACGAGTGCGTATTGGCACTGCTTGATGCGAAATCATTCGAGCAGCTGATCCAAACCGTGACGACGGATTTCGCGGTACTGCTTGATATGGACGTTGTCACGCTCTGTGTCGAATCGGGTGGTAGCGACGCTGTGCCGATCCGAACCCGCGGCCTGCAGATCATCCAGCCAGGGATGGTCGACGAGTGGATTGGCATGAATCGGCACGTCATCTTGCGCAGCGATGTCGAGGGCGACCCGGAGATCTTCGGCGGCGGAGCGACGCTTGTGCGATCGGACGCGCTGGCGCGTGTAAATGTGTCGCAAACAACGCCGCCCTGTATGCTGGCTTTCGGGTCACGCCACGCCACCACATTCCATCCGGGTCAGGCGACCGACCTGCTGGGCTTTCTTGCGCGCGTTTCGCAAAACGCCATTCGCCTATGGCTGGACCTGCGGGGCTGAAATACGCGGATACGCAATCCGCGGCCAGCTCCACCGCCGGGCGGACGCTTGCCAACGCGGTTGATGAGTGGTGCGACTGGCTGATCCACGAGAAGCGGGGATCGCCAAACACCGTGCAGGCATACAAGCGCGATCTCGCAGCCTTCCTCGCATTTCTAACCGGACATCTGGCCGGCCCGCCGACGCTAGCCGACCTCACGCGGCTGCGGACGGCAGATTTCCGCGCCTGGCTTGCCCATCGGGCAAATTCCGGCGTGGCGCGCAGTTCGACGGCGCGCGCGCTGTCCGTGGTACGCGGGTTCTTCCGCTGGACCACACGCAACGGCATCTGCAGCAATGCCGCAGTACAGTCGATCCGGACTCCGAGACAGCCGCAGGCGATTCCCAAGCCGCTTACCTCAGAGAAGGCACTCGACGTTACCAAGGCGCCCAACGCCAAGCAGAACGAGACATGGATCGATCTCAGGGACAGAGCGCTGTTTACGCTGCTCTACGGCTGCGGCCTGCGGATTTCCGAGGCGCTCGCGCTCAACCAACGGGACAATCGTGTCGGCGACTACCTGGTTATCTCCGGCAAAGGCAACAAGGAGCGTATGGTACCGGTACTACCGGCGGTCTGGCAGGCCGTTGCAGAGTATCTCAAGAAATGCCCACACTCGCGCGATCCCGACGCACCCTTGTTTTACGGCTCACGTGGCGGGCGGCTTTCGGCGGGTGTCGTCCAACGCAGACTGCGTACCCTGCGCGGCCAGTTGGGCCTCCCCGAGACGGCGACGCCGCATGCGCTGAGACACAGCTTTGCGACGCATCTGCTCGCCGGCGGCGGCGACTTGCGCGCGATTCAGGAACTCCTCGGACACGCATCGCTGTCGACGACGCAACGCTATACGGCGGTCGACGGCGCGAAGTTGCTGACGGAGTACAAAAACGCCCACCCACGCGCGAAAAAACAATAAGTAACTTATTGTAGTTAAAGAAGTTTACAGAAAATACTGAACAAGTTACGCCGACTGTGACGGCCATCACTTTGATTGTGCCGTCTGATCCCCAAATAGTGAGATACCCGGTGTGGTGGGTGCACTGCCACACCAACTCACGTAGCCCCTGTGAGAACCTCGTGGGCCGGAGCTATCTCCGGCCCAGATTTTTTTACCTGAACAGTTCTTAAGCTACGGCCGAGAAGAGTCCGAGATAAGCGGACTACGATCAGATATGGATCGGCCGGCCGTGGACCGCCAACGCGGCCTCTTTCACGGCCTCGCCCATCGCCGGATGGGCATGGCAGGTCCGCGCGATATCCTCCGCCGACGCTCCGAACTCCATGGCTAGCACCGCCTCGGCCAGCAAGTCTCCGGCCAGCGGGCCGAGAATATGCACGCCGAGCACGCGGTCCGTTTTGGCATCCGCTAGGATCTTGACCATGCCATCCGTGTCGGCGTTGGCGCGCGCGCGGCTATTGGCAATAAAGGGGAACTTGCCGACGCGGTAGTCGGTAGCTGTTTCTTTGAGCTCCTCCTCGGTCCTTCCGACTCCGGCAATCTCCGGCCAAGTGTAGACGACGCCCGGAACAAGGTCATAGTCGATGTGACCCGCTTGCCCAGCCATCATTTCGACGCAGACTATGCCTTCATCCTCGGCCTTGTGCGCCAGCATCGGACCCGGCACGCAGTCGCCGATCGCAAAGATGCCCTTAACGTTTGTCTGAAAAGCGCTGTCGACCTGAATGATGCCCATGTTGTCGACATCGACTCCGACCTCCTCGAGACCGAGACCCTCGGTATACGGACGCCGACCGACGGCAAGCAGCACGACATCGCTTGCGACGCTCTCTTTCTTGCCACCATCAACCGGCTCAACGGCCAATGTAACCCCGGATTTTGCCGTCTTCGCCGAGGTCACCTTGGACGATAGCTTGAAGGTGAGTCCCTGTTTGGCGAGCACGCGTTGCGCCTGCTTTGCGATTTCACCATCCATGCCCGGCAGGATTCGGTCGAGAAACTCGATCACTGTGACTTTGGCGCCGAGCCGCGACCATACCGAACCGAGCTCAAGCCCGATCACACCGGCGCCGATGACGGTGAGGCGCTTCGGCACCTTGGCGAGCGACAGCGCACCGGTAGATGTCACAATCTGTTTCTCGTCCACTTCGACGCCGGATAGCGGGGTGGATTCGGAACCCGTGGCGATCACGATACGTGTCCCCTTGACCGTCTTCTTACCATCCAGGGTGACTTCGCCCGGCGCCTTGATGCGGCCGACGCCCTTCAGGTAGTCGACCTTGTTCTTTTTGAACAGAAACTCGATGCCCCCCGTCAGATCGCCGACGACGTTGTCCTTGCGCGACATCATGGTCTTGAGGTCGAGGCCAACCTTGTCCAGCTTGATGCCATGGGAAGCCAGACTGTGCTGTGCCTCAGCATATTTCTCCGAGGACTGCAGCAACGCCTTAGAGGGGATGCAGCCAACGTTGAGGCAAGTGCCCCCAAGCGTGCCGCGTTTCTCGATGCAGGCCACTTTCATACCGAGCTGGGCGGCGCGAATCGCCGCAACATATCCGCCCGGTCCGCCACCGATGACGACGAGGTCGTATTGCGTATCGGTCATGCCTGAAAACTCCCCGTGGGATGTCTACTCCAGAGAATGCCTCGTGCAGCTCGCGGTCAGGCGTCGATCAGGATGCGCTCGGGATCTTCCAGGCACTCCTTCACCCGCACCAGGAAGGTCACTGCTTCACGCCCATCGATGATGCGGTGATCGTAGCTTAGGGCCAGATACATCATCGGCCGGACCTCCACCTTATCGCCGATCGCGATCGGCCGCGGCTGCGTCTTGTGCATGCCAAGGATGCCCGACTGCGGCGGGTTAAGGATCGGCGTCGACAACAGCGAGCCATAGACGCCGCCATTGGTTATGGTGAACGTCCCGCCGGTCAATTCCTCCATCGACAGCTTGCCGTCACGCGCCTTGACGGCGAGCCCTGCAATGGTCTTCTCGATTTCCGCAAACGACAAGCGATCCGCATCACGGATCACGGGCACGACCAAACCCTGTGGCGTGCCGACGGCGATGCCGATGTCATAGTGATTCTTGTAAACGAGGTCGTCGCCATCGATTTCCGCGTTGACTGCGGGAATCTCCTTCAGCGCAACGATGCATGCCTTGGCAAAGATCGACATGAAGCCAAGGCGCACGCCGTGCTTCTTCTCGAACGCCTCGCGGTACTTTGCCCGAAGCGCCAGAATTTCAGTCATATCCACCTCGTTGAAGGTGGAAAGCATGGCCGCCGTATTCTGCGCCTCCTTGAGGCGTTCCGCGATGCGCTTGCGAAGGCGTGTCATGCGTACGCGTTCCTCGCGGGGGCCGCTCTCCCGCGGTGCTGGAGCGGACACCGAGGCGGCTGCTTCTGGAGCAGACGCCGCCGGTGGGCCGGACTCGAGCCAAGCCAGCACATCGCCCTTGGTCAGACGCCCGTCCTTGCCGGTTCCCGGAATCTGTGAGGGATCGAGCTTGTTTTCCTCGACTAGTTTGCGAACCGCCGGCGATAGCGTCGCAGCAGTAGCTCCCGAAGGCGCGGCCGGCGGCGGGGCGGCGGGTGTCGACTGGGGCGCACCCGGTGGGGCGGGCGGCGGCGTCTTCGCTGCCGGCTGCGCGGCGGGCTTGCTCGCTGCCGCGCCGTCGCCGATCCGACCGAGGATC
>CAZCVU010000271.1:0-4316 GCA_964501745.1 uncultured Flavobacteriales bacterium
CCCAGTGGAGAGGTTCTGGTGCCATGACTATGCTGTCATTGGCCTTCGATAGCCTGCAAGCCCACGACATTGCCGTCGGTTGGACCCAAAAGCTGCGTCGGCGCAGCCAATTCGGCGTCGCGATCGTTCGCTCGCAGATCAATTTCTATTACTTCTGGGAGAAGCGCTGGTTCTTTATTGCCATGGCGATCGGCGCCGCCATGCTGTCTCTGCCGTTGCCCGAAGGTCTCAGCCGCGAGGCCATGATCGTACTGACGATGTCGGTGGTCGCGACGATTCTGTTCATAACCGAACCGGTTCCGCTACCGACAGTGGCCCTGCTGATTATTATCGGCCAAGTGATCATGCTGGGGCTCGATTCGACCGTGGTGGCGAAAAGCCTGATGACCGATTCTGTGTTGTTCATCATGGGCTCGCTGATGCTCGCGGTGGCGGTCGTAAAGCAGCAATTGGACAAGCGCATCGCGTTTGCAATTGTGCGAATGACCGGCACCAAGACGACGAACATCTGTTTCGGAATTTCCGTGGTTTCGGGTTTGCTGGCATCGATCATCGGCGAGCACACGGTGGCGGCTATGATGCTGCCGGTCGGCATCACCCTGATCCAGTTGACCTCCGACGACCCGCGCAAGGTTCGCAATCTGGCCGCCGTGTTGCTGTTCTCGATCGCCTATGGGTGTTCGGTGGCCGGCATCGGGACACCCTCGGGCGGGGCTAGGAATGCCATCATGATCGGCTACTGGAAGGAGTTCTTCTACGATCCGCTGAATCCGGATACGCGCGTGTTTCTGATCGATTACGTGACCTGGATGTTCTATGCCTACCCGATATTCCTATTGCAGCTGCCTTTGGTCACGGCGGTGCTTCTGTTTACCTTCAAACCCGAACACCGGAACCTTGCGCGCGCCGTCGCCAAGCTGCGCATACAAGTCGAGCAACAGGGACCGATGAAGGCCAGCGACTGGCTGTCGATCGCGTTCTTTTTCGCAATCCTGCTTGGCTGGATCTTCGAGTCCAACGAGTTCGGCATGGGAACTGTTGCGGTAACCGGCGCCTGCCTGTTCCTGATTGCCGGACTGGTTCGTTGGGATGACATCAATTCAGGTGTTAACTGGGGGGTCGTGCTGCTCTATGCGGCAGCAATTTCGCTGGGCGTGCAGATGAAGGAGACGGGCGCCGCCCAATGGCTGGCCGAGCATTTTCTGTCCCTGATGCTGCCGATAGGCGCCGATCATGGCGTCGGCTTGTGGGCGGCGATATCGGTTCTGACCACGTCGGTCACCAATACCATGTCAAATGGTGCCGCCGTCGCTGTGCTCGGACCGATCGTCCTCAAGGTTGCGAGTGTATCGGGTGAAAGCCCGATCGTGCTTGGCTTTGTCACCGCGATTTCGTCGTCTTTCGCCTACCTGACCGTGGTCGGCACGCCGGCGTGCACCATCGTCTACGCGGCGGGCTATCTGAAAGCTACGGATTTCCTCAAAGTCGGTTGGCGCATGGCCGTGATTTCGACGGCTTTGATGCTCGCCGCCGCGGCCCTCTATTGGCCGCTTCTCGGGGTATAGAACAACCATGGCGTGGTGGAAACGCAAGCAAGCTCCCGTCCGCACAGCCGAACCGGATTCCGACCATGAGTTAGAGGAACTTCGGGAGTGGCGCCGACACCGATTCCGAATTCTCGTCTGCATCGACGGCTCCGAGGAATCCTACGAGGGGCTGCAGTTGGCCAAGGAGATCGGCCGCGACGACGAATGCGACATCATCCTGCTGTACGTGCGGAAGATCGATCAGGGCCTGCGTTCGGGCGGATTGCAGATGCGGGTGGCGCGCGCAAACATGCTGGAATGGGACCTGGAACTGCCGGAACTCCAGTATCTGAAGCGTGGCCGGGACATGTTGATCAGCGAAAGTGAGTTGGCGAGCGAGTGGCAGGCGATTCCCAGCCATCGGGACATACGCGGTGATGCCTTGGGTGATAATAAGATCGAATACCGCAATGAGAACGGCAAAAGCATCGTCCTGAAATTGAAGACCGCGGCCGACACGGCAAGCGGCATCCTCGATCAATACGAGCTCGGGCCATACAATTTGATGATCATAGGCAGGCCGAGCCGCTGGCGCGGTGAGTTCCGATCCATTCTGCGAATGAGCGTGGTCCAGAGGGTCGCCATGATGGCGCCCTGTTCCGTCCTTGTCGCCCGCGAGTGGGTGAGCAGGAAGGGTTTCCTGCTCTGTACCGACGGTTCCCAGCAGTCCCTCGACGCCGTACGTCGGAGCGCCGTTCTGGCCCAGCACTGCGGCAGACCGGTAACCTTGTTGAGCGTCGCCGGCGTCGACGAGGACCGCGGCCAGGTCGAAGCCGAGCTGCAGTCGGCGCGCTTGATGCTGGAGAATATGGGGCTCGAGACGCCTGCGACGGTCTGCGAAGTCGGTGACCCGGTGCAGCGCATCATCGAAGTCGGCAAAGATTATGAGTTGATCACCGTTTCCGATGCCCGAAACTCCCGGCTCAAGCTGCTGTTCACGCACAGCGTCGCCTTCGCCGTCATGGGGGCCGCATCGAGCTCCGTCGTTAACGTCAAATAACGGCTTCCAGTTTCTCTTCGGTCAGACCTCAAGTTCTGCTCGCCGGCGAAACTCGACACCACCTGTGCATCGGCATACGCTCACTTCAAGATTACATAACGAGACGGCAAATGAGCGAAGACACGATTCGAATGGGTATCATCGGCGCCGGCGCGAACATGCGACGTCACCATATCGGCGGCCTGAAAGCGCAACCCGGTGTCGAGCTCGCGGCGGTGGCCAACCGGTCGCTGGAATCGAGCACGCGGGCGGCCGAGGAACACGGTATTTCCGGTGTGGCCGACCATTGGCGAGATATTATCGCCGACAAGGCGATCGATGCCGTCTGCATCGGCACCTGGCCTTATCTACATGCGCCGATCACGATCGCGGCGCTTGAGGCTGGCAAGCACGTGCTGTGCGAGGCCCGCATGGCGATGAACGCGTCGGAGGCCCACGCCATGTTGCGCGCGGCGCGCGCCCGGCCCGCTCTGGTGGCACAGATTGTTCCGGCACCTCACACTCTCGGCTTCGACCGAACCATCATCGATCTCATTGCCGACGGCTATATCGGGGACCTGGTGGCGATCCATGCCCAGATCACCAGTGGCAGCGACTTCCCGCAGTGGGATTCGCCTCTGCACTGGCGCCACGAGCGTGATCTCTCCGGCAACAACATCATGACGCTCGGAATCTGGTACGAGTCGATGCTACGCTGGGTCGGTCCCGCGGCCACGGTACATGCGGTCGGACAGACGGTCGTCAAACACCGTAAAGACGAGACCGGACGGCGGGTTGCCATGACCATTCCCGACCAGGTGGACATTCTGTGTCGAATGGAACAAGGCGGGCAATTGCGCATGTCGGTCTCTGCCGTGCTCGGCCTGGCGCCTGGCACCGAGGTCTGTCTCTACGGCACCGAGGGAACGCTCCGGCTTGCTGAAGTCGACGGCAAGCTTGGATTGTGGTCGGGACGGCGTGGTGATGGCGCGCTCCAGCCGGTCGAAATCGCGCCGGAAAAGGTCGGCGGTTGGCGCGTCGAGGAGGAGTTCATCAGCGCCGTCCGCGGCAATGAGGCGGTGAGCCATAACGAACCGGTTACGGCGGTCAAGTATATGGAGTGGTCGGATGCGGTGTGCATGTCGCTACGCACGGGCGAAACCGTGCATCTGCCCCTGTTCCATACCTGACCGTCTATTCCCGCTGCATTTGACGCAACCCCGATATCCGTATTGAGTGGCTCGCAAGGTCTTGGGCCGTCGCGGTACGTGTCGCCATCGAGGGCGCTACGATAGGAACACATCCTCCCAAAACGAACACGCGGCGGTTGGTCCGCTTGGCGCTTCTTAACGGACGTGAAAAGCGTCAGAGGCCGCTTTGGGTCAGAAGCCGACATTCGAGCTGGTGGTTACGAGTGACTGCTTTGGCCGGCAACTCTCGTTGGAATCGAGCCGCCGCTACCAGTTAGCGACCGACAAATGCGATGTTGGACCAACTGGCGCAATCGATGCCGAGGGCTATTCAGCTGCGGCCAGCGGGCTTGGGTTGTCGAGGGAAGTCGATGCCGGCGCACGCTCCAGCCGCACAGCGCAAACCTTGTATTCCGGAAGTCCTGCTATCGGGTCGGAGGCTGGGTTTGTGAGAACGTTGGCCGCCGCCTCCCAGAAGTGGAACGGGATGAAGAGGACGCCGGTGTCGACCTTGCTCCCGACCTTGGCAGGCAGGACTATCGAGCCGCGGCGCGAGGTCAC
>CAZCVU010000272.1:0-4313 GCA_964501745.1 uncultured Flavobacteriales bacterium
AAGCTTATGGAAGCTTAGGGTGTTCGGTTGCACTACCTCAAAATCTTTTTCTTAAAATCTATAAAACGGTAAGGGGAATAGCCATATCGTTCCCCGAGGCCTTCGGGAAAGGATTTACCAACTTGAGGAGGGAGAATGGATGAGGATGAAAGGAAAGGTGGCCATCGTAACAGGGGCCGCCTCTGGTATCGGTAAGGCAAGTGCTCGTCTATTTGCCGGGGAAGGAGCCAAAGTGGTGCTCTCGGATTGCCAAACTTCTCTGGGGGAAGAAACAACCCAAACCATTCGGACCGACGGGGGAGAAGCTGTCTTCATCCGGGCAGACGTAACTGTTTCCAAGGACACCCAGGAGATGGTCCAGTTTGCTCTGGATAATTACGGTCAGTTAGACGTGCTTTTAAACAACGCCGGTATAGAACTTTACCGTCCCCTGGTGGAAACTGAAGAAGAAGATTGGGACCAGATATTGGCTGTAAACGTTAAGGGTATCTACCTCTGTTCCAAGCACGCCATTCCCCGAATGGCCGAAACCGGAGGCGGTTCCATCATCAATATCGCCTCGGTGCTTGGTGAACGTGTCATGTCTGGAGACTCCATCTATGCGATTTCGAAGGCCGGTGTGATTCAAATGACGCGCGCACTGGCGCTTGAATTCGCTCGCCACGAAATCCGCGTAAATGCCATTTCTCCGGGTTTCTTCGAGACCGATATGAACCGTGAATTCCTTGCCAGCGCCACCGGCCGCGCGATGGCCGAGAAGATACCCATGCGTCGCGTCGGCCGGGCCGAGGATCTCGATGACGTGCTCCTGCTGTTGGCGGGCGGAGGCTCCCGATATATGACCGGTGCGGTGCTTACGGTTGATGGCGGACATACATTGGCGCTTTCCGCGTGAGGCAAGATTCCGAAGCGCAAGACCGGATCGCCGTTTTTCTCGCGTCTGCCGCCGCGGCGTCCAGTGTCGAGATCAGGGCCTGCGAACCGTTGAGCGGCGGCTCGGTCCAGCAGAACTTCAGAATTGATGCCTGCTTCGCTGACGGACCCTTCGCCGGGCCTCAAGACCTGGTGCTGCGGACAGATTCCCCATCCAAACTTATGGAGAGTGGAAGCCGGTCCGAGGAATTTCATATTCAACGATTAGTGTATGAAGCCGGCGTAAGTGTTCCTGAGCCCCTCTGGCTATGCGAGGACATCGACGTCATCGGCAAGTGCTTCTACGTCATGCGCCGGATTGCCGGCAGCGCCTGGGCCCCGGGAATCGTGGCAACCTGCGCTGACGACCAGTGTGGCACAGAGGTTGCGCAGAGGCTCGGTGTTGAACTCGCGCGAATTCATGGCATCTCCTATGGTATGCCGGAAACGGAATTCCTCGGCGTCCCCAACGAGAGTCCGGCCCGCGAACGGATGTCACTGTTGCGGACAGCGATCAACGCGCTACCATCGCCACAGCCGATATTGGAATGGGGAATTCGTTGGCTGCAGCAGGCCGCGCCGGCTAGCGAAGACGTGGTGCTGGCACATCGCGATTTCCGCACCGGGAATTACATGCTCGCAGATCACGAACTGAGCGGCCTGCTCGACTGGGAATTCTCCGGCTGGAGCGACCCGCATGAGGACATCGCATGGTTTTGCGCCCGCTGCTGGCGGTTTGGGCGCCTTGACCTTGAGGCCGGAGGCATCGCCCCTCGGAGTGCTTTCTATCGGGGCTACGAGCGGCATTCCGGACGCCAAATCGATCCAGACAGAACGTTCTGGTGGGAAGTACTCGCGCACTTGCGTTGGGCGGTGATCGCGATCGAACAGGGTGAACGTCATGCGTCTGGAGCCGAATCCTCTTTGGACCTCGCTTTGACAAGCCGTCGGGCTGCGGAAATCGGTTGGGAGCTGTTGACGATGATTTCACCTCCTGCGTTGCTACAAGCAGAGCGTGCGTAATGTTCAACTTGCGACCGGCACCCGTTGATTTGCTGGCCACCGCCGCCCGGGTCGTGGCGGACTGGAACCCTCACGAGCCATCTGAGCTGGCACGCGCGGAAGTGATGCTCGCGGGTCGCGCTGCGGCTGTAGCGTTACGTGAGCTTTATGCCGCTCATGCCGCTGAGCAAACGACGGCGCGGGAGATTGGCGAATTTTACCGTCGGACAGGGGAAAACTGCGGGCAACAGGAGTTGGCTCCGAACCTTTTGTGGGCGCGTTTGGCGAGGGACATCCGGGTCGGGCAGTTTGACAACAAGTCCGACGCATACGCGGTTCACGCGCTACTCACTGAGGCCGCGCGCCGTTGGCTGCAGATCGTCAATCCAAACTATGCTGGTTTGCCGACGGATCAAGCCGGCGCAAGCACCGAAAGCAGCCGCTGAACTGGCATTGTTGGGGAAAACTCAACCCGCTACTGCCAGACCTCCACGAACTCGGTGTGATCGAGTTTTTGTGTTTCGGCCGACGGCTGATTGACCTCTCCGGCATACAGAAATCCGACGATCTGATCATGCGTCTCCAGACGCAACGCCAGTTTGACGGCATCGTCGTAGGCGGCGGATCCCGTCTTCCACATGCATCCAAAACCCAGTGCGTGGAACGCCAGCATGATGTTTTGCGCTGCGGCACCTGCCGATAGGACCTGTTCGATGACCGGAATCTTGGTATTTTCGGGTTGCACTTTGGCGACTACGGCAATAATCAGCGGCGCGCGAAGTGGTTTTGAGCGCTCGTGCTCGACTTGCGCCTTTGGCGCGTCGGGCTCCCTTTCTTCAAGGCATGCCGCGAAGATGTCGCCGAGCCGGTTCCGCGCATCGCCGCTGAATAGAAGAAATCTCCAGGGTCGCAATTTGCCATGACCCGGTGCGCGGATAGCAGCTTCAAGCACCATGTCCAAGATCTCCTCGGAAGGTACTCTTCCGTCAAGTTTCGTTGCGGATCGACGGGTAATCAGGGCTTCTACAGCATCCATATTTCCCTCGTATCGGCATTGTACTTTCGCAGGTCTGGAAGACTGCGATTCTGGTGTAGCCGGCTCTTGCCGTTGATAGATGTTCTATAGGGCCTGTCGAATGTTACGTAAACCACAGGTTAGTAGATCGCTGAGTGGCCTATCACAGTGTTAAATCCAGGCCAATAAGCCGGTGCCAGAAGCTATTGAGGCAGCAAATGCCGTGTCTGAGGGTTGTCGGTTAACTGCTTGATATCTTCACAACAATATGCTCCCTTCGCCGATACCCGGCGAATGCATGCCGTTCATTCCGATATTTTCAGGAGAATGAAACCGCACTGGCGCCTCCGTTGCCGCCACCGGGACGATTTGGATGCCGATGAAGAGCAGGCTACGTTTGATTGGGTTCCTTGCGTTTGCTGCGCTGCTGCTGGTGTTTGCGGCTCGCGAGCAGGCTGCTGCGCAGGATGGCTCAAAGTTCCTGATCACCGCCGACGAGGCCAACTACGACCGAGAGAAAGGCGTCGTGGTGGCGAGTGGCAACGTGGAAATCATCCACGGCGATCGCACTCTTATTGCGGATCGTCTCAGCTACGATCAGCGCACCGATACCGTTACCGCGTTTGGGAATATCATCCTGCTCGAGCCGTCGGGCGACGTCTTTTTCTCCGACTATGTCGAACTGACGGACGAGATGAAGAACGGCGTGATCGAGAAGATCCGCGTACTTCTTTCGGACGATAGCCGAATAGCCGCAGCAGGTGGACGGCGTATTGGCGGCTATCGCACCGAGATGGTTAAGGCAGTCTTTTCGCCTTGCGAGATCTGCAGAGAGCATCCGGATCGTCCGCCGCTCTGGCGGATCAAAGCGCAAGAGGTCATCCACGACCGCATCGAACAGACCGTAAGTTACCGCAACGCATCCCTGGAGATGTTTGGCGTGCCGGTCGCCTATACGCCCTATCTTTCGCATCCCGACCCGACAGTTGAGCGAAAGACCGGTTTTTTGGTACCTCGATTCGGCTCGACTTCAGGCTCTGGCGAATTTTTGCAGGTGCCGTTCTTTTGGGCGATTTCAGAGGACAAGGATGCGACCTTTGATCCGATCTTTACGACCGAAGAGTATTTGATTTTTTCTGGCGAATACCGGCAGCGCTTCGATAACGGCGAGTTTGAGATCTCTGGCGCCGGTGCCAGAGCCGAACGGCAGAGCGGCACGACTGAAACGGTGGCGCGGGAAGGGCGCGAGCTTCGTGGGCACGTATTGAGCAAGGGGCGCTTCGACCTCGACGATACCTGGCGCTGGGGGTTCGATGTTCAGCGCGCCAGCGACCGCACGTATTTCAACCGATTTCCGTTTTACGGTGGGTTTGGCAATGCCCTG
>CAZCVU010000273.1:0-4299 GCA_964501745.1 uncultured Flavobacteriales bacterium
CGGTGTAGTCGTCTTCGTCATAACCACCGCATTCGGCAACCGACTCCATCAACATGACGATCATAGTGCCGGTCTGCGAAACGTCGCCGGCCCGAAGCCCAAACTCGTGGCGGTGTTTGGCAATATAGTTGAAGTGATCGGTGCGATCTGGCTTTTGGTCGGTATAGTCCGAAACCCAATCGCCGTAGTCGGCCCGCATCGCCTCGAGGTCGTAGTACCAGTGGCAGCCGAGACCCAAGGCGTCGCCGATCAGGGTGCCCATCACAGCGCCGACGGCGCGGTCCTTGCGCGAGATTTTAGCCATTGTTACCTCCGTTCGACAGGGTTGTGCTTGCTCTGCACCTGCCGTTCAACTGGCTTTGCGTGTTATCTGCGGCTCACCACCGGCAATCTGTTCGGCGAGGCCGAGCAGGCGCTCGTGATCCTTGAGCCCGGTGATGAAGCGCTCCGGGATACCTTGAATGCCGACCATCGCCCCGGACAAGGCCCCCGTCAATGCACCTCGCGCCATGCAATTGCCGCCGGCGTTGACGGCGTTGAGAACTGCCTTCTCGAAGTCGTCGGGGAAGCGCTGGATCAGGAAATATGCGGCCGGCGCGAGAAAGCCGAGCGAGCAGTCGAGCCCGAACAAACAACAGGCGTCTCTCGGATCGATCTCGATCGAGGGGTCAGCACCGGTGAAACCACTATAGATTTGTTTGTTGTTGTCAAACCCGGCGAGCATCGGCTCGATGGCCGGGTTGTGGGCGAGTGATATGAGGTGCGGCGGTTTGTCTTCCTTCCGTTGATCGTCCGGAAGATGGCCTGGTCGGTGTAGCCCGATGCGTCCGCGGTAAAACTGTTGCAGGTAACGGTCGGTGTCCTCAAGCAGTGAATTGCCGTTGATCATGGAGGCGGCGGCGAGCGCAAAGGACAGTGAATAGCCCGAGATATATCGGTCGCGATGTGTCAGCCGAATATTGCTGTAGGCTTTCTTTGCTATGGCCTCGTAGTCGTCGTCGCAAAGGGCAGCGATGACGACGGCGCGTTGGGCCGCCTCCGAGGTATCAGAGAAGCGGCCGGGAGGTATCGGGGAACTACCAGCCTCGCTCCACGGGAGGCCAAGCTTGCGGTGCTGCCAAAGGTTGCGTACCGCCCTGTCGGTGAAGCGGCCGCATAGGTCGGTCCCATCGAGCGCCTGTAGAAAACTGTCGAGACGGGCGGTGTAGTCGTCCTCGTCATAGCCGCCGCAGGCGGCAACCGAGTCCATCAACATGACAATCAATTCGCCGGTCTGCGAAATGTCGCCCGCCCGAATCCCATACTCGTGGCGGTACTTGGCAATGTAGCCGAAGCGATCGGTGCGATCCGGTTTCTGGTCGGTATAGTCCGAAATCCAGTCACCGTAGTCGGCCCGCATCGCCTCGAGGTCGTAGTACCAGTGGCAACCGAGCCCGAGGGCATCACCGATCAGCGTGCCCATGACGGCGCCAACGGCCCGGTCTTTCCGAGAAAGTTCCGCCATTGCTACCTCCCTTGCGCGGGCTTACGCCCGGATTGTGGTTCTTGTGAATCCCCAATGTCGACCATAGTAACGAGTATGCCTCGGCCGAGCGGTGTCTTGAGACCAAATGTCGCAGCCTGACCGCCTGCCCCGGATGATTGTCGGGCCGCGCCGTGAACGCTCAGGCGATCAGCTCGCTTTGCGTGTGACCTCCGGTCGTCCGTCCGCAATCCTTTCCGCCAGGTCCAGCAGACGTGGATGATCCTTGAGGCCGGTGATGAAGCGCTCAGGGATACCCTGAATGCCGACCAACGCTCCCGACAACCCTCCCGTCAACGCGGCACGCGCCATATTGTTGCCACCGGCGTTGACGGCGTTGAGCACCGCACCTTCGAAGTCATCGGGGAAGCGGTGGATCAGAAAATAGGCGGCCGGAGTGAGGAAACCCATCGTGCAGGCAAGCCCGAACAGACGGCAGGCGTCTCTCGGGTCGATTTTGATCGAAGTGTCGGCGCCCGCCACACCGTCACGGATCTGCTGATGGATGTCCCAACAGGCAAGCATCGGCTCGATGGCGGGGTTGTTCGTGAACGAGGTGAGGTGTGGCTGGATGTCGTCCAACGACACGCCGTTGATTAGGGAGGCAACGCTGAGTGCATAGGAGAGAGAGTAGCCGACGATGTAGCGCTCACCATGCGTTAGTTGAACATTGCCGTAAGCATGCTTCGCCATTGTCTCGTAGTCGTCGCCGTAAAACGCCGCAAGCACAATCGCCCGCTGGGCGGCCTCGGAGGTATCGGTGATGCCGCCGGCCTGAACAGTTATTTCCGTTTCGCCGGTGTTGGGGTGTGCCTTGGTTCTGGGCTGCGACATCAAGATGCGCCCAGCGTCGGCTTCCGATGTTTCCGTGATACCGCCGGATTCACCCCAGGGAAGGCCAAGTTTGCGGTGTTTCCAAAGCCGCCGCACCGCCCGGTCGCTGAAGCCGCCGCTGAGGTCAGTTCCATCGAGCGTTCCCAGAAAGCTGTCGAGCCGCGTCGTGTAGTCGGCCTCTTCGTAACCGCCGCGCTCGGCGACCGACTCCATCAACATGACGATCAATTCACCGGTCTGCGAAATATCTCCTGCCTTGAGCCCATACTCGTAGCGATGCTTGGCAATGTAGCTGAAGCGGTCGGTGCGGTCCGGCTTCTGGTCGGTATAGTCCGAAATCCAAGCGCCGTAATCGGCCCGCATCGCTGCGAGGTCGTAGTACCAGTGGCAGCCAAGTCCCAGGGCGTCGCCAATAAGGGTGCCCATAACGGCGCCAACGGCTCGATCCTTGCGTGAAATGTCTGCCATCGGATCCTTCAATCCAAACTTTGGTTTCGTTTTGATATCAGTGATTTATATCTTTAACCTCTTTCAGGAGTTGAAGATATGCCAGACAGAAAAGCGGAGAGCCCGGATCGCTCCGGGCCCTGCGGGCTTGTTGCCGTTCAGCTGGCTTTGCGCAGAGCCGAGGATGACTGGTCAGCGATGTTTTCCGCTAGGCCAAGCAAACGCTCATGATCACTAAGACCGTTGATGAAGCGCTCTGGGATGCCCTGGATACCGACCATCGCCCCCGACAAGCCGCCCGTCATCGCTGCGCGTGCCATCTGATTGCCGCCGGCGTTGACGGCGTTGAGCACCGCACTCTCGAAGTCGTCGGGAAAGCGGTGAATCAGGAAATAGGCGGCCGGTGCGAGGAAGCCCAGCGTACAGTTGGGACCGAACAAACGGCAGGCGTCTATTGGGCTAATTTTGATCGATGGGTCGCCGCCGGGCGAGCCATTGAAGATCTGCTGATTGATATCCCAGGAGGCAATCATCGGCTCGATCTTTGGGTTGTTGGCAAAGTCGATCATCTGCGGCCGGATGTCGGCCAATGGCACTCCATTGATCAGGGAGGCGGCGCTGAGCGCATAAGACATCGAATAACCGGCGATATAGCGGTCGATATGCGTCAGTTTGATATTGCCGTAGGCTTGCTGCGCCATCGTCTCGTAGTCGTCGCCGCAGAGCGCAGCGAATACGATTGCGCGTTGGGCCGCCTCCGAGGTGTCGGTAATGCTGCCGGCTTCGCCCCAGGGGATGCCAGCCTTACGGTGCTCCCAAAGATGCCGCTCCGCCCGGTCGGTGAAGCCACCGCACAACTCGGTGCCGTCGAGCGTATCCAAAAAGGCGTCGAAGCGCGTTGTGTAGTCGTCCTGATTGTAGCCGCCGCAGTCGACAACCGAGTCCATCAACATAACGATCAATACGCCGGTCTGCGAAATATCGCCCGCCTTAAGTCCGATCTCGTGGCGGTGCTTGGCGATCAATCGTTCAACGGCATCCTCGTTATTGTACGGCAGTATAACGACCTCACTCGCGGAGTTTGGCGAAGCGCCACCTGCTGTCGACACGGAATTCGGTGCATGTTCCGGCCCTGCCTTATCCAGCGGTGGCGCCACACTGACCTCGACTAGGTCGTGGCTTCCGTGGTATCCGCCCTCGAATTTCGCGATCTTCGTGCGCTTTGAAAATCCTCTGGCGAGTCGAATCGCGTGAAGGGTGGCCTCCGTCCCCGAATTACAGAATCGAATGCGTTCAAGCGAAGGGACACGGTTACACATTTCCTCGGCCAGTTTTGTCTCCGCACCTGTTGGGGCACTTAGCGCAACACCTTTTGAAACCTGCTCCTCGATTGCCTGCCTGACCGCGGGATGGTTGTGCCCCAGAATCTGAGCGGTGTGGTGATTGTTGAAATCCACGCACCTTCGGCCGTCGACATCGTAGAGATAGCAGCCCTC
>CAZCVU010000274.1:0-4297 GCA_964501745.1 uncultured Flavobacteriales bacterium
GCTGGCAAAGGAAATCGCCCGGCACGATGCGCTCTATTACCAACAGGCGAGTCCCGAGATCAGCGATGCCGACTACGACGCATTGCGCCAACGCAATACAGCGATCGAGCAGGCCTTCCCGCGTCTAGGCCGAGCCGATAGCCCCAACCTGCGCGTCGGTGCGGCGCCGACGACGGGGTTCGCCAAGGTGACCCATTCCCGGCCCATGCTGTCGCTTGCCAACGCTTTCGATGACGCCGATCTCGAAGAGTTTTTGTCACGCCTGGGCCGCTTCCTTGGCCTCTCTTCGGAGACAGTCACCGAAATTGTCGGTGAACCCAAGATCGATGGCGTCTCGGCCTCCCTAAGATACGAGAGCGGTCGCTTCGCGCTTGGGGCGACCCGAGGCGACGGTGCCGTTGGTGAAGACATCACGCGAAACCTGCGGACGATCGACGACATACCCAAGACTCTTGGCAAGAAGGCACCGGACATCGTCGAGATTCGCGGCGAAGTCTACATAACCAAACCGGATTTTTTCGCGCTCAACCAGCAGCAGGAGGAAGCAGGTGAGAAAATCTTTGCCAACCCGCGCAATTCGGCTGCGGGCTCGCTGCGCCAAATCGATCCAACGATCACGGCCGCGCGGCCCTTGCGCTTCTTTGCGTACACCTGGGCCGAGGTCAGCGCAGCCACCGCCGACGATAGTCCAGTTTGGGCAACCCACTGGGAATTCTTGCAGACTGCCAGGCAGTGGGGATTCCAGGTTAATCCCCTTGCCCGATTGTGCCATTCGCTCGACGAGATGCTGGCCCTTTACGCAACAATCGCTGATCAGCGCGCGACGCTGCCCTACGATATTGACGGCGTCGTCTACAAGATAAACCGCGTCGACTGGCAGCAGCGACTGGGAATGGTCAGCCGCGCGCCGCGTTGGGCGATCGCCCGCAAGTTCCCCGCCGAGCAGGCCCAGACAATCCTCAAGGACATCTCGATCCAGGTTGGCCGTACCGGCGCGCTGACCCCGGTCGCCGAACTTGAGCCAGTGACGGTTGGCGGCGTCATCGTCAGCCGTGCGACTTTGCACAATGAAGACGAACTTGCGCGCAAGGATATCCGCGTTGGCGACCACGTTGTGGTACAGCGCGCCGGCGACGTTATTCCCCAAGTCGTGTCAGTGCTGGTCGAGCGGCGCGGTAAGGATAGCAAGCCATACATGTTTCCCGAGCAATGCCCGGAATGCGGCAGCCTGGCACTGCGCGAGGACGGTGAAGCCGTGCGGCGCTGCACCGGTGGCCTGATATGCCCAGCGCAGGCGGTTGAACGACTCAAACACTTCGTCAGCCGCGATGCCTTTGACATCGACGGCCTTGGCGGCAAGCACATCGAGACCTTCTGGGAGGAGAAACTGATCTCGACACCGGGCGATATCTTTCGGCTTCCAGAGAAACGGGCAGCCTTCGCCGAGCGTGAGGGCTGGGGTGATAAGTCGGTCAATAATCTGTTTGCCGCCGTTGAGGCTCGTCGAACCATCCCGCTTGACCGTTTGATCTATGCGCTCGGTATTCGCCAGGTGGGACAGGCGACGGCGCGGCTGCTGGCGCGTAATTTTGGCTCGCTTGAGGCGTGGCGCCGCGCCATGGCCGAAGCGCGCGACCATGAAAGCGCTGCCTACCAGGATTTGGTAAACATTGATGGCATAGGTCCGCTGGTCGCAGAAGATATCCTCGCGTTCTGCGCTGAACCTCACAACCGGGAGGTGCTGGACGATTTGGCATCGGTGCTCGTCGTTGAGCAGGTTGCCGAGGCGACAATGACCGAGTCGCCCGTCAGCGGCAAAACGGTTGTCTTTACAGGAACCCTTGGCACCATGACGCGCAGCGAGGCCAAGGCGCGGGCCGAAGCGCTGGGCGCCAAGGTTGCTGGCTCGGTGTCGAAGAAGACCGACTATGTCGTCGTCGGCGCAGATGCGGGGTCGAAGGCGAAAAAGGCTGAAGAACTCGGCGTTACGGTACTTGAGGAAGACGACTGGCGTGAATTGATCGGCGGTTAGCTCCGAGGTTAAACACCTGGTGCCTTATCAAAACTGAACCGGGCGTGTGGCTTGTTCGAGCCAAGCGGCGGTTGCCGCATCGAGATCGTCAATATGCGTCTCGCGGACGCGGGCGTGATATGCGTTCAGCCAATCGACCTCCTCCGTGGTCAACAAAGAAGGTTCGACAAGACTCAGGTCGATAGGCGCCAGGGTCAGCGTTTCGAAGGCGAGCGTGGCTTGCTCTGAGCCATCGAGCTCTTCGCAGCGAATCACGGTGACCAGATTCTCGATGCGAATCCCGAAGCCATCGGATTTGTAGTAGCCGGGTTCGTTGGAAACGATCATTCCGGGTTTAAGGCCGACCGTAGTACTGCGTTTGCTGATGCCATGCGGTCCTTCGTGGACATTCAGGTAAGAGCCGACGCCGTGGCCCGTTCCGTGATCGAAATCCAGACCGGCCCGCCACAACGGCATCCGGGCCAGCGTGTCGAGTTGCGCACCGCTCGTTCCTTCGGGGAATTGCGCCGTGGCAAGGGCAATGTGGCCCTTGAGGACGCGCGTAAATCGATCGCGCATTTCGGAACTAGGTTCGCCAACGGCAAGTGTGCGTGTCACATCGGTGGTTCCGTCGAGATACTGGGCGCCAGAGTCCACCAGATAGAGTTGCCCCGGTTTGATCGCCTGGTTGATCTCTTCGGTCACGCTGTAGTGGACGATCGCACCATTGGGCCCGGCGCCCGAGATGGTTCTGAAGCTCAAATCGCGGATTAGCTCGTTCTCAAACCGAAAGGCGGCGAGGCGTTCCGCAGCCTCCAGCTCGGTCAGCCGGCCCTTCGGCGCCTCGGCTGCGAACCAGGCAAGAAACCGCGTGAGCGCCCTGCCATCGCGTTTGTGTGCGGCTCGCGCGCCGTCAATCTCGACGCTGTTCTTACATGCCTTCGGCATGACACAGGGATCGGCACCGCGCACGATGTTCGCACCCTCGAGCTTCTCGAAGACCAGTGACGCCGCGCTGCGCGGATCCGCTTTTACGACAGCGCCCGTGCATGCTAGAGCCTGCAGCACGCCTGGAAACTCTTCGGATGAGCGGACGGATACGGCATTGCCAAGGTGCCCGACAACCTCCGGGGTCAGCTTGCGCTGATCGATGAACAAATCCACATCCCCATTCTTCGAGATCACAGCGAACGACAGCGGCAGCGGCGTGTGGGCCACGTCGCCACCGCGGATGTTCAGCAACCAGGCGATTGAGTCTGGCAGCGTCAATACCGCCGCATCGATCCCGTCATCCGTCAGCGATTTCGCAACGAGTTGCCGCTTGTCGGCGGAACTCTGGCCGGCATAAGCAAGATCGTGAGCGACAACCGGCGCGATCGGGGCCGCGGGCTGCGTTGTCCAGATCTGATCTATCGGATTGTCGGCAACCGCGACCAGCGTCCCGCCAGCTTTTTCAACGCTTTTTCGGTAGTCCGCGACTGTCGCATCGGTCAGCAGCCACGGGTCGTAGCCGATCTTTGCGCTCTCGGGCAGACTCGTGCCGGTCCATTTCGCCGGCGAAGTATCGGCAATGGCCAGCGGCTCGATGAGCCCGGTCTCGACCTGATCGAGCACCTGTAGGGTGTAGCGGCCATCGACGAAGATTGCCGCCTTCTCCATCAGAATCACCGCCGTGCCTGCCGAGCCGGAAAAGCCCGTGAGCCAGCGCAGGCGTTCAGCATGTTCCGGTACATACTCACCCTGGTATTCGTCCGTGCGCGGCACGATAAACCCGTCCAGTCCACGCGCCAGCAGTTCGTCGCGGAGCTGGGCGATGCGCTCAGCAGGTGCCGGACCGACGCTGAATCCCGGATCATGACCTTCCCCGGTCCGCTCTTTGAGGAGCTGAAGCTGATCGCAAAGCGGCCCATCGAGGTTTGCGGCCAACAAGTCAAGCCAAGCAGCGTCATCATCCGCGTTCGGTGCCGCGACTACGCCTTCAACGAGAGCATGCAACTGAACCAGGTCGAGCGTCGCGCCGGCCTGACGCAGCCGCGCTAACAAGGCCTCGTCACCCTCATACTGAGTTGCAGTCTGTGCCATGTCCTCGTCGCCGCTGTTGCTCGGGTGAAGCTAGGGACCGCACCGACCTCGGGCAAGGTCTTTGCCGGTTCGGGCCGTCCACCACCATGCAATTTCGGCATTACAGCATTGCAGTAATTGAACTTTTCCTAAGCCCACAACAACACCACATTGCTACAAACGGCAAGGGCGTTGGCCAGTTGCCGTGCGCTTAACCAAGAAGAG
>CAZCVU010000275.1:0-4289 GCA_964501745.1 uncultured Flavobacteriales bacterium
CTGTGTGCGTCACATCGACGATCATGCCGACGCGGTTCATCTCCTCGACCAACGCCACGCCGAACCGGCTCAAGCCGTCATCGGTACGCTCCATGCAGCCGTCGCCGACGAGGTTCTTCATGTTGTAAGCCATCAGCATGTGGCGAATACCGAGCCGATGGTAAAGTTCGATCAATTTGACATCGCCCTCGACGGGGTTGGTGCCCTGAAAGTGCATGACGATGGCAAGTTTGCCTTCCTTCGTGGCGCGCTCGATATCCGCACATGTGTCGACCAGCACGTACTTATCGGGATTCGCCAAGAAAAACTCGCGCTGGATGGCAATCGACTTGATCGTGTCGGCCATTCCGAACCAATCGGAGGAGACGGTGAGCGACGTCAGCGTATAGCCGTGATCGGCCGAGCGGGTGAGCACGTGTTCTTGGGATGCCGGTCCGCCTCGAGACCCCCAAGGAACTGTCATATCCCAGACATGAGCGTTATTTAGAAGCGCCGTCGCTTCCTCGGAGATATTCCAATCAGCCATTTTCTTCTCCCTCATTTGGTTGCCGGCTACGCGATTCGAAGCGCCGTGCCGGTAATTAGAAGATCCAGATTAGCGCGGTACTCATAATCATGACCAGCCAATCGAACACCGAGAATTGGCGATCGGTTCTATTTGAACCAGGTCTGACGACCGCTATTCCGGCATCACGGTTCGCAGATGCGCTTCGGCGACAAAAACGTCATCCAAATCCAATGTCTGCTTCCGGCAAGGAGCAGACCATCATAGTGAGCTGGAAACAGACCCGCATGCGGCGCATTGGCGACATTTGAACCTCATGGCTTGTAAATCACCAGCGCATAGTGAGCGTTTACTGCACATCTGACGGGGCAGATCGTTGTCGGCCGAAACCAGCTGTGCGGCGAAGTGTCTCCGGAATAATCCGGGTCAGGTTGACATGCCCGACTAGGGTGGCGGAGAAACCGCTGAGATCCACTCCAGAGCATCCTCAAGGCGGTCGTCGCCCCAGAAGATCTCTTCATCCACGGCAAAAGTCGGCGAGCCGAATATACTCAACTGACGGGCCACATCAGTTTCTTCGTCGAACTTACTTTTGATTCTGTCTGAGTTAGCCAAGCCAAGGACCTGATCGGGATCTTTTCCGAGCGAAGTAAGAACTTGCTCTAGGTTGTCGTCGACGCCAATAGCTTTGTCCCGGAGAAACCAGGCTTCGTAGCTCGCCCTAGTGTACTCAGGGCACCATCCCTGCTCGGCCGCTACGACGCCGACCCGGTTTGCTACAAGGTTCGGATCGACTGGGTAAACGGAAGGTTTTGCGAACGGCAGGCTGTGCCGAGCAGCGCGTCGCTCTATGTCGCGCCACATGTAGGCCGCCTTGATGGGTTTCTTGGCGAACGGAATATTGTCCATTTCAACCATAAGGTCGCGGACGTTGATCGGTCGCCACCGCAGCGACACGTTTGCGGCAGAGGCCAGCTTCTCGATGCGAAAAACCGTGAGGTATGTGTAGGTGCTGCCATAGAAGAAAAAGAAGTCGAGGTTGCGCGCCATAATCACCTCCCAGAAACGATCAAACGACCATGTCGCGATGATTATATAGATGATCGAGGCATTCTATTCTTACAAATCGTCGCACTACTATACGGCTTGAACCGACCCAATGGCAGTGGCGCACTACCGTGGAACTGAACCTCCAATTATGGCTACGAGCGGAGGTTCTCCGCGCGTCTCCCCAGAGTCCGCTTCTGACCCAAAGCGGACATCGCTGTGGGTCGGCCAGGAAGAGCATAGTTGATTTGCGTCAATGCGTGAGGAGGGTAAATGATCAAGTTTCCGCTTTGGGCTGTCTACGCATGGCGCAGCTTCAGGGAGTATGACCATTACGCCCAAGTGGATGTTCCTGGCCGTTGGAATAGTAGCCGCAATCAGCATTGCACTTCGGCTACGGCGTTTTCAGACGGACGCACGGAAAGACGCCGGCGCTGATGGTGCTGCGCTACCTTCCGTGGCGACGCTCGCCATCCGCCCCCTCACCGTCTTAACCATCCTCATGCTCTTCACCTCTGCGCCTGCGGTGGCGCAGGAAACAAACTACAGCGAAATCTGCTCAGAACTCAGAAAGTATGAGGAAAACTCGAGCAAAGATTTACCTAAGCAAATAGACGAAGTAACAGAATTGCTTAAGGTGAACGCTGACTGTACGGGCCGCAGGTTGTCGTATACGAAGCGTCTGTTGGTCTCTACCGCAGCAATGCCAGAAGGTTGGGTGGAAAGAATGCAGAGGCAACATGTGCAGTTGCACTGCAACATAGAAAGTCTAGCAACGAAATCGGGATGGACGGTACTTGATAACCTATTCGGATCAAACTACGACTTTGTGCGGTCGTTCAAAACAGCGCCTAGTGATTGCGACTAACACGAAGCACGGGCGCACAATCCTAGAATCCATCATCTAGCCGCTCTTGCCGCTGAACCTGCATTACCGCTAAAGTCCGTTCTTTGCCATCAGGCGACATTGTGCATCGTCAATGCACCGCTCTGTCTGGCTCCTTGTTCACCAATTCAATTACAGCCTTTAGGATCGCCTTCCACACGGCTTGCCCGTCCAGGTCGCCGGCGTCCAGCATCGCTTCGGCGCGCATGGCCGCGTGAACGGGTGCTTCATCGCCGTGCTGGTCGATCAGCAGCTTGGCGACGTACCAGACGTCGCGTTCGATGATCATGTTAGTCGGTCACCGTCGTATTTCGTTCTGTCATAAAAATAGGGCCTCGCCGTTTCGCGAGACCCTGAGATAGACGTACATTATGGCTCACATCAAAACGATGATCTGCCTGCTTTCACCTGTCAATCTGACCATATGTCACAGGCGAAGCAGGAATCGTCGTACCTGCTTGTCTAGGCACGCGTCGCCCCGGAGCCACTCGCTCAACGAGCTTCAAATCCCCCGCGTATTTCTCTTGGTGCTGCTTCGCGCTTTGGCCGGAATTGCCTTGGAACGATCCTCCGTCGCCACTGCCTCTGCGGTTCGATCCATCGCCCGAAGCAGGGCGGCGCAGTTTTTCAGGCCGTCGGCCAGGACCGGATGCGCTGGCCCCAAGGCCTTTTCCCAGATCGCCAGCGCGCGCTCATAAAGCGGCTCGGCCTCGGCGCAGCGGCGTGTTCGAAGGTAGTAGCATCATGTTGAGGCTGGCTTCGATCTGAGCCGGTCAACGCCGTGCAGATGCACCTTCCAAACGCTTCCTCGTTTCCTCATGAACGTCCGCTTCTGACCCAAAGCGGACATTGCCCATAATAGTTGCCTGACGGACCTACATCCCACCCTGCGCAAACTTATCCTCTTGTTCGGCCCAGATTTCCAAGCCTACCTTTTTCTTGGGCTGGCGCCTGAAGATGATTTTCTCGCGCCTGCGGGCAATCTGCCAGCCCGCGTCCGTGCGCACCAATTCAACGTAGTCGTCTTCGACCCGATGCGGTCCTTCGAACTCAAGCGGACCATCCATTTCCTCTCGCTTGCCGTCTTGGCTGTAGTAGTTGGTGTGGTAGGAGTGCGCTGTCGCGTGGTTCTCGTCGATCACGTTCACGACGGTGTTGGTGATAACGTGCCGGACAGTGCCTTCACTCAAGGCACCGCGAAGGGCCTCAAGCAGCGCGGCACGCCCTTTAAGGGTTATACCCATCGCATCAAACTCGACGTCAGGCGCGAACAGCGCCACCGCCTTCTCGAACTCACGTTGCGCGACATGGTCGTTGTAGCGGCGCAGGACCTTCTGGCACTCCCACTCGATGGTCCATTCGGTCTTGCTGTCCATGGTATTCCTCCTCACTCGGGGTTTGCATCATGCACCTGAGGCCAATTTCCTCGTCCTTAGTCCAGGTTTGAAGCGATACCGGCTCGTCCAGAATACGCTTCAATACGGTAACTCCGAGGCGCTTTAAGATGTGTTAGCCCTCTTCTGTCTGCGTCAATTCGTCCCACCCTTCGGCGATCTGCGTCGGGCCTTTGAGGGCGATGCCGACGTCGATGAGTTCCGGTTTGACTAGCATTGTAGCGCCTCTCATACTCGGTTATTCGCCAACAAAGCTCTATGAACGACAAGACAAGCAGGTTCGCTATGACCGAATGGAAAATATCGGAAAGAGCGGCAGCGCTGCACCGTGATGCGCTGGTGTGGGACATGACGGTTGGCTGGACCCTTGCCGCCCCCGTTGCGCGAAAAATAGAACTGCTCGATAGACTCGCTGCCAGCGGTTACGACGTGGCCTCGCTGTCGCTGGCGGACTCCT
>CAZCVU010000276.1:0-4286 GCA_964501745.1 uncultured Flavobacteriales bacterium
TGGCGTAGGGCGCGAGTGTGCCGCTCATAGGGCGAGATTACGCGGCGGTCGCGGCAGAACACAATGACACAATGCCATTAGACGCGAAATCTCGGTGGAAACCCGACCCTAGACTGCCCAGAGGGCGCCAGAATAGGATTGAACGGCTGGCAGGCAGGATTACATATTACCCTGGAGTCGTTATAATCAATACAGCAACGAGCTGGCCTGGATTAGACCGATGAACGATCCATTTGCGGTAGAGCGAGTCGCAGGCGAACGCGCGATTACCGTATCGTTGAGCGCCGTCAAGCGAATCGAGACGATCCTCGAAACCGAGGAGACGCCAAACCAGGCGCTGCGCGTGACCGTTTCGGGTGGCGGCTGTTCCGGCTACCAATACGGCTTCTCGCTTGACGACACGGTGGCCGAGGATGACCGCGTCTTCGAGCGCAACGGCATCAAGGTGGTTGTCGACGATCTATCGCTCGATCTACTGGCTGGCTCCGAGATTGACTTTGTCGATGACCTGATCGGGTCGTATTTCCAGGTGCGCAACCCAAACGCTACCGCCTCCTGCGGCTGCGGCACCTCGTTCGCGATCGGTTAGAGTCCAAGGCCCTGAACCAAGACAGGCCCGCCTCGCGCGGGCCTTTTGCGTCGTTACGGTTGGCTCGTCATAGATGCAAGCACACGCGGGAGTCCACCCGATGAAAATCGCTACCTTCAACGTCAACTCGGTCAAGGCCCGTTTGCCACGGGTTATCGAGTGGCTTGGCGATGCGGCCCCGGATGTGGCGCTGTTACAGGAGATCAAGACGCAGACCGAGGCGTTCCCATATTTGGAGATCGAAGAGTTGGGCTACAACACCGCGGTGCTGGGCCAGAAATCCTATAACGGCGTCGCGATTCTATCAAAGCGGCCGATCGAAGACGTGCAGGAAGGCCTGCCCGGCGACCCGAACGACGATCAGGCCCGCTACCTCGAGGCGACGATTGACGACTTGCGCGTTGCCACGATCTACTTACCGAATGGCAACCCCGTCGACTCTGACAAATACCCCTACAAATTAGCCTGGATGGAGCGGCTGGCCGGCCATGTTCGCGAGACCTTGCTGCCATCCGAGCAGCCGTTTGTGCTCGGCGGTGATTACAACGTGATCCCTGCCGACGGCGATGTCTACGACCCGAATGGCTGGGCTGACGATGCCCTCTGCCGCCCGGATACGCGCGCAAGGTTCCGCGCCCTGCTGCATCTTGGGCTAACCGAAGCCTGGCGCGCCCTCCACAAAGAGATTGGCGAGTATAGCTTTTGGGATTATCAGCGTGGCCGCTGGCCGCGTGACGAAGGTCTGCGTATCGACCACTTTCTGCTCTCGCCGCAGGCCGCCGACCGCCTGGTCGCTTGCGAGATCGACCGCGTACCACGTGGCAAGGAAAAGGCCTCCGATCACACACCGGTGTGGTGCGAGATTGCAGAAGCTACGTAACGCGGCGGAGCATCCCGACAAGGACTGATGTGGCTGCCTCAGCCCGCGCCGGGCCGCAACCGGACGCCCGGACGCAGCTTGCGATACTTGAGCTTGGCCGGATCCGCGTAGCAGGGACCCGGCGCTTCAACGAGAATGATATCTTCGGCAATCGGCTGGAAATCGGCACGGAAATGCACCGAGCTCTTGAGGGCCAGAATGCGCTCTTGCGCGGGCTCGATGCCCAAATGCCGGAAGATCGACTGGTCAGCCGCCTGCATCTTGACCGAACTGACGACGATGCGGACGCCGGCAATTTCCAGCAGCGCCATCGCTCCAAGCTCGATCCGCGCACCGCGATACATCGGGCCGGTTGCCGTAAAGCGTCCATCGCCCAACCTCAGCACCCTGAATTCACCCTCAACCGGCCGCGAGCCGGCGACCTTCGATTTCGCGCCGAGTGAAGCCGAGAGCAGTGCGCCTTCGCCGGCGTCGTGGGCCTGGGCTGCAACCTCCGGATCCCACAGGGTGGCGATCACGGCACCCACCGCACCACCACGAATCAGCGCCTCCAACAGTCCGGTCGTATCGGACGGGCCGCCGCCGCCCGGATTGTCCTGGGTATCGGCGAGAACGACCGGGCGCCGCGCACCCTCCGACCGGAGCAAGGCCTCGGCCACAGCTTCATTAGCGGCCAGCAACCGTCCGCCGAAATCCGCTTCGCGGGCCGCCAGCGCCTCGGCCATGGCGTCAGTCACCGACTCCGTCGCCGCGCGGTCGCCGCCGTAGGCGAGCACGGCAGGACCGACCTCTGCGATATCGGCAAGCGGAAAACCCATCGCCAACGACAAGCTGCGAACACCGTCCGCCGCTGTCTTGGCTTCGAGTACTGAGCGCTGGGCGTAGAGCGATTGGGCTGGATCGACGAGCGTACAGCCCCAATTGAGTGGCACCAAGAAGTCGGCCTTGCGGAACGCCTTGTGATAGCGTGCCGCACGCTTCAGTAAATCATCCAGATGGGTTGCCGCCCTGCTGCCCGTTTCAATCATGTCGACATGCGGATAGGTGCGGTAGACATCGAGCACGTCGCTCAACTCAAACTTGCCTTGCGTGATATTGGTGTGAAGGTCGAGGCTTGCCGAAACCGGAATGTCGCCACCGACCAGCCCACGCACTCGCCGCAGCAGCTCACCTTCACCGTCCTCCAGATGCTCAGCCACCATCGCGCCGTGCAGGCAGAGATAGATGCCGTCGACCGGCAACGCCTGTTCGAGCGCATCCAGCATCATGCCGACGATTCGTTCGTAGGCGTCCTGCGTGACCTCGGCCGAGGGCACCGCCGAGCACCAGGAAAGTGGCACCAGCTCATGACCGCGGGCGCGCAATTTGGTGACCGCACCCGTGATCGGCAGGCTCACGCCATCGACCGCCGCGAACAAGGCATCGCCGCGCGTCAGTGCCGGATGGGCGCCGGCCTGCTCGAAATCCCGGAAACTCGCTTTCAGGGGCGCGAAGGTGTTGGTTTCGTGATGCAATCCGCCGACAGCGATACGCGCCACAATCTACACCCCTGCCGAACCCATGCGCCTCACGCCTGCCTCAAATATCGGCGTAGACGTGGGTTTCCGACTTGGCGCCGGGATGGGTTACCGCCCCCTTCTCCGCGGCGCCCACAGTTTCGGCATAGCGCCACAGCGCACCCGACTGGAAGTCGTGCTTGCGTGGCTTCCACTTCTTGCGGCGGGCTGCCAACTCGCTGCGGCTCAAATCGACCCTGAGCGTGCCCTTCTCGGCGTCGATGCGGATCATGTCGCCATTCTTCAACAGCCCGATCGGCCCGCCGACGGCTGCCTCCGGCCCGACATGACCGATGCAGAAGCCACGCGTTCCACCGGAAAACCGGCCATCGGTGATAAGCGCCACCTTATCACCCATGCCGATGCCATAGAGCGCCGCGGTCGTCGACAGCATTTCGCGCATGCCGGGCCCGCCTTTCGGACCCTCGTAGCGGATGACGAGAACCTCGCCCTCCTTGACCTTGCGCTTGACCACAGCCTTGAAGCAGTCCTCTTCGCAGTCGAACACGCGCGCCGGTCCGGCGAACTGCAGACGGTCCATGCCGGCAACTTTGACGATGCCTCCTTCCGGCGCAAGGTTGCCCTTGAGGCCGACGACACCGCCCGTCGGTGAGATCGGTTGCGCCACACGATAGATGACGTCCTGTCCTTTGGGGAATCTTACCTGGCGATGATTCTGCTCCAGGGTCTTGCCCGTCACCGTCATACAGTCGCCATGCAGGTAACCGCCTTTGAGGAGTTCCTTGATGACCACCGGAATGCCGCCGACCTCCCAGAGGTCTTTGGCAACGTATTTGCCGGCCGGCTTGAGGTCGGCGATGTAGGGCGTGCGCTTGAAAATCGATGCCACTTCATGCAGGTCGAAATCGATCCCCGCCTCGTGGGCGATTGCCGGCAGATGCAGTCCAGCATTGGTCGACCCACCGGTCGCAGCGACAACCGTGGCGGCGTTTTCCAACGACTTTCGGGTGACAATGTCACGCGGACGAATCCCCTTCGCGAGCAGCTTCATCACCGCCTCGCCTGAAGCCTCTGCATAGGCATCGCGCGATTCGAATGGTGCCGGTGCCCCGGCGGACCCCGGCAGCGCCAGCCCCAACGCCTCGGAGACGCAGGCCATGGTATTGGCGGTAAACTGGCCACCGCACGATCCGGCTGAAGGACAAGCCGTGCTTTCGAGCTCATGTAGATCGGCGGCGCTCATCTGCCCCGCCGCGTGCATCCCAACACAGTATACTGATACGAACTAAGAAGTTGTACG
>CAZCVU010000277.1:0-4265 GCA_964501745.1 uncultured Flavobacteriales bacterium
TCGGACTGTTTTACGCTATCAGTGTCACACCGTTGGCCTTGATCGCTGCCCTCGGCTTCACCGTGCCGATCTTCACAACGCTGCTGGCAATGGTGTTCCTGCGCGAGAGCGTTGGTTTCAAACGCTGGCTTGCCGTTCTCGGCGGCTTTACGGGCACACTGGTGATTCTGAGGCCGGGTTTGGTGGAGGTCAGCGTCGGGGCGCTGGTGATGATCGGCGCGTCACTGATCTTCTCGGTTGCGATTCTGTTGACCAAGCTTTTGAGTCGGACCGAGTCGACGGTGACACTCACCAGTTATTCAGTGATACTGCTTGCGCCGATGACCTTGTTAGCCGCCGTATTCTTCTGGCAGTGGCCGACATGGCAAGTGCTTGGCTGGTGTGCGGCCGTAGGTATCGTTGCAACGACAACCCAGCTGCTTTTCAATCAGGGCTTGAAGGAAGCAGACGTCAACGTCCTTATGCCGCTAGATTTCTTCAAGCTGATCTGGGCCTCGCTCATCGGCTATGCGTTCTTTTCCGAGATTCCGAGTCTTTGGACATGGTTCGGCGGCATAATGATCTTTGCGAGCGCAACCTATGTCGCGTGGCGCGAATCAAAGGCCGTCGCGCCCCTCTCGGAAGCCTCAAATTCACCGGCTTCATTGGCGCCCGGTGCTTGATGGCGCGCCAAACTGAGCAAGAGGGTGCGCGAGTCGTGCGGATCCCAATGGCTGACCACGAACCGAATCGGGGGGTCGGTTGCCGACTGCAAGGCCGCTGGTCCCGCCGCTGCGCTGTCGGCGCTGCCCGATGAGCAGACTCAGGGGGAATGTCGGCGGACTGTCCGGAAACCTGCAGGGCATGACACTGATGCTGCTGGCAGGTTTCCTGTTCGTAGTCGACTTCGCGATGATCCGCCAGGCGAGCGCGACCCTTCATCCCTTCGAGGTCTCCTTCTTCCGCAACATCTTTGGCCTTCTAGTACTTGTGCCGTGGTTATTTCGCCAAGGCGCGGTGCCGCTGAAGACCGATATCTTCCATCTGCATCTGCTGCGCGCAAGCCTCTACGCCGTTGGCGCGTTATGCCTGTTTTTTGCCATCAGCATTACGCCTCTCGCGAGGATTACAGCGCTGGGATATCTGGTGCCGATCTTCACGACAATTGGTGCCATCGCGTTCTTGGGCGAACGGGTCAGCCTGCGCCGCTGGACAGCTATTTTGTTTGGGTTTGCTGGGACCTTCGTCATCATTCGACCCGGCTTCGAATCGATCGACCTCGGCACGGTGTTGCGACTGATCGCTTCATTGTTCTTGGCCGGCGTGTTGACACTGACGAAGGTGATGACACGAACCGATTCGAGCGCCACGATCATCTTCTACGGTAATCTGTTAATGGTACCGATGTTCTTGCTTGCCGCCTTGTTCTTCTGGGAATGGCCGTCTGTGGAGTCGTTGGCTTGGCTCGCGGCGATCGGCTTCATCAGCACAGTCTCGCTGTTGATCTTCACGCAGGCGCTAAAGATTGCGGACGCCAACGTGATCATGCCGCTCGACTTCTTGCAGTTGATCTGGGCTGCCGCATTCGGTTTCCTGCTGTTTGCCGAAGTGCCAAACCGATTTACCTTCATCGGCGGCTTCATGATCTTCGCCAGCATGACATATATCGCTTGGCGGGAGAGCCAGTTGGCACGAACGAGTCAAAGTGTAGGAACACGCTGAATAGGCTCCAGCATCGGCGGATTTGCCTGCGTGACTGTGAAAGACGATGAGAGCTTTTGTGAGTTTGGCTGGCGAACAGTCGGGAAACCTGCAGGGCATGGCATTGATGCTCCTGGCAAGTTTCCTCTGGGGCGTCGAGTTCGCAATGCTTCGCCAGGCGACGGAGATGCTACATCCCTTCGAAGTCAGCTTCTTTCGCAACCTCTTTGGCCTCGTGGTCCTGCTACCGTGGTTCTTCTTGCAAGGCGCCGCACCGTTAAAGACACCGATAATGCACCTGCACCTCCTGCGCGCAGGCCTCATGGTCGCCGGCGGACTGTGCCTAGTATTTGCGATCAGCATCACACCTCTCGCCCGATTTGCCGCGTTGGGTTTTCTGGTGCCGATCTTCACGACCATCGGCGCAATCGTTTTTCTTAGCGAACGCGTCAGCATCCGCCGTTGGGCTGCGATTATTTTCGGTTTTGCTGGAACCATTGTCATCGTTCGACCGGGGTTCGAAGCAATCGACCTCGGGACGGTGCTGCGCCTGATCTCGACGCTCATCTTTGGCGGCATGCTGACGCTGATGAAGGTGATGACGCGAACCGAGTCGAGTGTCACGATCACCCTCTATGGCGGTCTTTTTACGGCGCCGATGTTCTTAATTGCCGCCTTGTTCTTCTGGGAATGGCCGTCTTGGGAGTCGTTGGCCTGGCTCGCGGTACTCGGTGTCATCGGCACCGTCTCGCTGCTCATCTTCACGCAGGCGCTAAAGATTGCGGACGCCAATGTGATCATGCCGATCGACTTTCTTCAATTGATCTGGGCCGCGGCATTCGGTTTCGTGCTGTTTGCCGAAGTGCCACAGGTATTCACCTTCATCGGTGGATTCATGATATTCGCCAGCACCACATATATCGCCTGGCGGGAACGAAATTTGATGCGCTCGACTTGAAGCGCAGGTGAGGGCAGAAACCTGCAACTCTGCTGCCGCCATCCGCTTGTGGGTTTAAGGGCACAGGCGATATAGTCGCTATCCGATTCGCCACCCGTGTTCCATCAACCTGACGAGCTTTCGAGATAGCCAATCGTGACTGTTTCCAGCATGACCGGGTTTGCCCGCGCAATAGGGGAGGAAGGCCACTACTCTTGGGCCTGGGAGGCGAAAAGCGTAAATGCGCGCGGCCTCGATGTACGGGTTCGCTTGCCACAGGGGTTCGAGGCTCACGAAAGTGGCGCCCGGACCACGGCCAGCCAACATTTTAAACGCGGTTCTGTATCGCTTGCTCTGACGCTCGAAAAAGGCGACGGGCAGGCGTCGCTGCGCATCAACGAAGGCCTCTTGCAGCAGATTTTGGCGCTGCAGCGGTCGCTCGATGGGAGCGTATCAGACGAGCCACTTCGACTGGATATGCTGCTGCAGATGCGTGGTCTGGTGGAGCTTGTGGAGGAACCGGAGAATGGCAGGGATGAGCTCTGGTCGGCAGGCCTCTCCGCCTCGCTCGATGAGGTGCTTGGGGCGCTTAACGAGGCGCGTCTGCGCGAAGGAGAGCGGCTGTCGGGTTTCGTTGGCGAACTCATCGATCGCATAGAGACGCTCTGCGGAGAGGCTGTCCGTACGGCAGCGGTGCAGCCGGCCGCCATCAAGGCACGGCTGGCGGCGCAGATCGGCGAACTCTTGGACGATGTATCCGGGTTGCCCGAAGAGCGGCTCGCACACGAAGTTGCTTTGCTCGCGGTCAAGGCAGACCTGCGCGAAGAGTTGGATCGCCTATCCGCCCACATCGAAGCTGCTCGCGAACTTCTTGCCGGGAACGGACCGATCGGGCGCCAGCTCGATTTTCTTTGTCAGGAGTTCAATCGCGAAGCCAACACGCTGTGTTCGAAATCGTCCGATATGGATCTCACGCGGATCGGCCTCGAACTCAAGGCAGCCGTCGATCAGCTGCGCGAACAGGTCCAGAATATCGAGTGAGCACGGAAGCATGAATGAAATAAAGCGCCGCGGTCTAATGCTGGTTATCTCCTCGCCGTCGGGGGCGGGCAAAACGACGATATCGAGAGCGTTGCTCGAGCGTGACGGCAATATCGAGATGTCGGTATCGGTGACGACCCGGCCGAGGAGGCCTGGAGAGGTCGACGGGCGCGATTATGTTTTCATCGACAAGACCGAGTTCAATCTGATGATCAATCGCAGCGAGCTGCTGGAGCATGCAAAGGTATTCGACCACTATTACGGATCGCCGAAAGTGCAGATTCTGGAAGCGCTGGAGAGCGGCTGCGACGTCCTGTTTGATATCGATTGGCAGGGCACCCAACAGCTGGCGGAGAACGCGCGGGAAGATCTCGTCAGCGTATTTGTCTTACCTCCCTCAACGCAGGAGTTGGAACGACGCCTGATTGGGCGCCGTCAGGATAGCCTCGAAGTCGTTTCCAGTCGCATGAGTCAGGCCTCGAGTGAAATGAGCCATTATCGCGAGTATGACTACGTACTGATCAATCGCGATGTTGAAGAGAGTGTCGCGAGCATTCAGGCAATTCTCGCCGCCGAGCGCCTCCGCCGTGATCGGCTGGTGGGTCTC
>CAZCVU010000278.1:0-4235 GCA_964501745.1 uncultured Flavobacteriales bacterium
AGTGACGGGACTTGAACCCGCGGCCTCCGGCGTGACAGGCCGGCGCTCTAACCAATCTGAGCTACACCCCCAATAGGCGAGCCGACCAGGCGGCCGACAATCAATATTTACAGGGCATTATAAGGCGTTGAAGCCATGTAATGCACGCCCCCATCTTCGCTGTCAAGCAAGCTCAGGTAGGCGTTTGATGGCATCCTATTTTGTTGTCACGTATTACGTTCAATTGGCCAGTTGACGCGAAAACCGACTAGGCAACCTTATGAATTTGATGTGAATTTAGGGTTAATCGACGGATTTGACTGAAATACTTCGTTAGTATCCATAAACGTATGGCTCCTATCTTTCGGTGAATTCGTCGTGTTAGCCAGCATCAGAAAAGCTAGTTCTGAAGGGTGGTATCCGGAGTGCAGCCAATTCATTCAATATTGGTAGGTCATCCATGGTGAGTGTCGCCGCTTTCACCGCAACAAACCGCTTTGGACTTGGCGCGCGACCCGGTGAGCTCTCGGAGATCAACAGCGACCCCCGTGGTTGGCTGGCATCGCAAATCATCAAAACATCTCAAATGCCTGATGAGATGCAGGAACTTGAACCGTCAAACGAGACGCTTTCCCGCTTTTTTGCTGCACGGCGTAAAGGACCGGCTGCCGTTCAGGCCGAATACAAGGCGACCTTCAGCGACCGTATTCGAGCAGAAATTGAGACGAGAGCTCTTGTGATGACACGCTCGGATCAGCCCTTTCGCGAGCGTCTCATCAAGTTCTGGAGCAACCATTTCACCGTTTCTTCGGCACGCCTTTTCGTTGCTCCAATAGCGGGCGCCTATGAGCGCGAAGCCATACGTCCGCACGTATTTGGGCGCTTTGTCGACATGTTGATTGCTGCGACCAAGCATCCAGCGATGCTGCTGTATCTCGACAATGCCGGCTCGATCGGACCCAATTCAAAGTTTGGACGATCATCAAAACGGGGTCTCAACGAGAACCTCGCCCGCGAAGTACTGGAACTGCACACATTGGGCGTAAATGGCGGATACACGCAGACCGACGTAACTGAATTTGCACGGGTCCTCACTGGGTGGTCTATCGAGGGCATTGGAAATAAAGGCAACATTTCGGGGAACTTCCTTTTCGTTCCGCCAGCCCATGAGCCGGGCCCAAAGGTCATTTTAGGACATCGATACAGCGAAGGCGGACAAGACGAAGGCGAGCGCGCGTTGCGGAACTTGGCACGACATCGCTCGACTGCACATTTCATTGCAACGAAACTGGCACGGCATTTCGTGGCCGACGAACCTCCACCTCCAGCAATCGATATCCTTGAAAAGGCCTATCTCGACTCTGATGGCGACCTTGCACACATCTCCAGAACTCTTCTTGAACTCGATGCGATTTGGAAGAGCCCTTTAACCAAAATCAAGACGCCCTATGAGTTTGTCATTTCTACTTTCCGGGCGCTAAAAATCGAAAACTCTAAGCGCGGCCTACATTTGCCGTCCTTCGTCGCCATGAATCACATGCCATTTTCAGCACCTTCGCCCGCCGGATGGCCGGACGTCGCTGCCCATTGGATCAGCCCGGAGGCCTTGATGCGAAGGGTTGAGTGGACCCGCGCCCTTACGGCACGCTTGCCGCGCAACTTGAAACCGTCATTGATTGTGGAGAACACGATCGCGCCGGTCGCATCTGACGATACCTTGCAGGCGATCTCGGCGGCTCCCTCAGGAGCTGAGGGTCTTGCACTGGCTTTCATGAGTGCAGAATTCCAACGGAGATGATGATGATCACGCGCCGCGATTTACTAAAGTTCACGGCTGCCGGTGTCGGCATGTTCTCGCTTCCTGGCGCGAATCTACAGCTGGCACACGCTGCGACCAGCGATCAACGGCTTGCCGTCCTTATTCTTCGCGGCGGGCTCGACGGACTCTCCGTCATACCGCCCCATGGCGACTCCAGTTACTTCGACGTTCGGCCTCGAATTGCCATTCCTTCCCCGGGAGGACCCAACGGCGCTGTGGATCTTGACGGACAGTTCGGACTACATCCGGCGATGTCGCCGATCTATCCTCTTTACCGCCGCGGTGAATTGTTGATCGTGCAAGCAGTGGGTGCCGAGCATCACACACGATCGCATTTCGATGCTCAAGACCTGCTCGAGAATGGTACGGCGAAACCACATGGCACTAATGTCGGTTGGCTCAACCGTGTATTGGATTCCCTACCGCAGCATGACGAAAAACAAGGTCTGTCGCTTGGCCATTCAGTCCCGCTGCTAATACGCGGACCAACGGCAGTCAGGACTTGGTCGCCAAGTTTCCTGCCGCGAGTCGAGGATGACTTTCTGGACCGATTAAGATCACTCTATCGCCATGATGAATTGTTCCGAAATGCGTTTACCGAAGGCCGGGTATCTGCGGCGGCCGGGGGAATGACAGATCCGAAAGCAGCTCGGCAGGCCGCTCGAGGCAAGGCATTTGGTGTCATGGCGGCGCAAGCCGGGAAGATTCTTGGTGCTGCGACTGGCCCGAGAATAGCTACTCTCGAATCAACTGGCTGGGATACACACGTCAACCAAGTTGGCGGACTCAACAACCTGCTTGCGGATCTTGCCCGCGGAATGGTCGCATTCCGCGAGAATATTGGGACTGCATGGAAGCACACTGTCCTGATAGCTGTGAGTGAATTTGGCCGAACGATCGAAGAGAATGGAAGTAGGGGTACAGATCACGGGACAGGCGGAATTGCGCTGGTCTTGGGCGGAGCTGTGAACGGTGGACGAGTAACCGGGCGCTGGCCAGGATTGGTCCCAAAAGCCCGCTTCGAGGGCCGCGACTTAATGCCGACGACGAGCCTCAGGAGTCTGTTTAAGGGTGTTCTTCGCGACCACTTGCATGTTTCTGAGTCCGTTCTCGAAGACTATGTCTTCCCGGAAAGCAGGAATGCCCCAACCTTCGATGGGCTCATGCGTATGTCGTGAAGTGACGTCAAAACTTCTGCACAGATCTTAAATTCATGGTGGGCGATGACGGGCTCGAACCGCCGACCTTCCGGATGTAAACCGGATGCTCTACCAGCTGAGCTAATCGCCCGCGTCCGGGTCCAGTATTTTTTCTCGCACAGGATCTAATGTCGAGTGTCGGCCCCCTGCAATACGCCAGAGCCCGTCACAAATGAAAAGGCCGGCCATCTTATGTCAAGACGGCCGGCCGATGTTGCTCGAAGGCTATTGCCAGAGTTAGCGATTGACCGCGTCTTTTAGTCCTTTGCCAGCCTTAAACTTGGGCTGCTTTGACGCAGGGATCTGAATACGCTCGCCCGTACGAGGATTGCGGCCTTGGGAAGCTCGACGATTTGCGACGCTGAAGGTTCCAAACCCAACGAGCCGTACTTCGCCACCGCCACTTAAAGAACCTGTAATAGAATCGAAAACTGCCTCTACCGCCTTACCGGCATCAGCCTTACTCATGCTTGCGCTGCTAGCCACAGAGGCAACGAGATCATTTTTGTTCACTATGAGGCCCCCCTTCTGAATAGGGAATGGATTGTTGCACAGACGTGAATTGTCTATGGAAGACGGCGTGAGTGTAAATGGAATTCCGACCGGGCGTCAACGCAGATACCGCAGAAATCCTTGCTTTTTTGGAAATAAATTGACGCACCCGTTCAGTTGGCAAAAAAACCGCCAACAAACAACCTCTAGTGCGTCAATACCGCACCATCCTCATCTTCTTGAGCAGGAACGCTTTTTGCCGCTTCCGCGTCCTCCTCCCACTCGATCGAGACGATGGGTTCGGCAAGCGCAATCTCGAGCACATCATCAAGAGTCGAGACCGAACGGATTTCAATCCGCTTCTTTACATTTTCGGCAACGTCGGCCAGATCCTTCACGTTATCCTTCGGGATGATAACCGTTGTCAGGCCGCCGCGCACGGCAGCGAGCAGTTTTTCCTTAAGCCCGCCAATCGGCAAAACGCGACCGCGTAAAGTAATTTCACCAGTCATCGCGAGATCGCGCCGCACCGGAATACCGGTCAGCACCGACACCATGGAAGTCACCATGGCAACACCCGCCGAAGGCCCATCTTTTGGCGTCGCGCCCTCCGGCACGTGGACATGAATATCGCGGCGCTCAAACATGGTCGGCTTTATGCCGTACTCTGGCGCCCGGCTCTTTACATAGCTCTCGGCCGCCTGCACCGACTCCTGCATAACGTCGCCAAGCTTGCCGGTCTTCAC
>CAZCVU010000279.1:0-4192 GCA_964501745.1 uncultured Flavobacteriales bacterium
CAAGGCCATATTTCCGATTGGCGGTCTTGGCACTCGGTTTCTGCCGGCGACCAAGGCCATGCCAAAGGAAATGCTGCCGGTCATCGACAAGCCTCTGATCCAGTATGCAGTTGAGGAAGCTAGCGCGGCCGGCATCGAACAATTCATCTTCGTAACCGGACGTGGCAAACATGCGATCGAGGACCATTTCGACGTTTCTTATGAACTCGACAAGGTGTTGGCTGAACAAGGCAAGTCGGAATTTCTGGAACTCACGCGAAGTTTGGTTCCGGAACCCGGCCAGGTCGCCTACCTACGCCAGACCCAGCCGCTGGGACTAGGTCATGCGGTATGGTGCGCCCGCCATCTTATTGGCGACGAGCCCTTCGCCGTTGTGCTGGCCGACGATTTGATTATGGCCGAACGCCCCTGTCTACAGCAGCTCGTTGAGGCCCATGATGACACGGGTGGATGCGTGGTCGCTGTAGAGGAGGTTGAGCGATGCCAGACAGGTCATTATGGCATTCTCGACGTCGAGCATGACGACGGCCGCGTCGCGACAATACGTGGCCTTGTCGAGAAGCCGCCGCCGGATGAAGCGCCATCCCTATTGCGGATTGTCGGACGCTATATTCTGTTTCCGGTTATCTTCGAATATCTGTCGAAAAAGCAGGTCGGCGCGGGCGATGAAATTCAGATCACCGATGCCATGGCGCAGATGCTTGGAAACGTGCCGTTTTGCGGGCTTCGTGTCGAGGGCCGCACCTTCGACTGCGGCAGCAAGATCGGGTTTTTCGAGGCCAACGTGGCATACGCGCTCTCACGGGATGACCTGGGCCCGGCGGCCAGGCAGATCATCAATACCTATGCCAAGGCATAGGCCCGCAGAATCTCCGTAGCGCCAGAGGGACAATCTTATGCGAATTGCGATGATCGGCGCCGGTTATGTTGGGCTTGTATCGGGTGCCTGCTTTTCCGAATTTGGCATTGACGTAATCTGTGTCGACCAGGACGGCGACAAGATCAAGCGCCTGCGGAGCGGCGACATACCGATCTACGAGCCTGGCCTAGAGGACATGGTCGCCGCAAATGCCAAGGCCGGTAGGCTGAGGTTTTCAACCGATCTCGCGGCGGCGGTTGGACAGTCGGATGCGGCATTGATTGCCGTCGGTACACCAAGCCGGCGTGGGGACGGTCATGCTGATCTTTCATTCGTTTTTGCCGCCGCGGAGGAAATCGCCCGCGCGATCGACAGCTACACTGTCGTCATCACAAAATCGACTGTGCCCGTCGGTACTGGGCGCGAGGTCGCGCGGATCATTCGTAAGGTGCGTCCGGATGCCGACTTTGACGTAGTCTCCAATCCCGAGTTCTTGCGCGAAGGATCGGCGATCGATGACTTCATGCGGCCAGACCGCATCATCATCGGGACCGATAGCGATCGTGCTAAGGCCCTCATGCAGGCGCTCTATCGGCCGCTATACCTGATTGAGACGCCCGTCCTGTTCACCGGGCTCGAAACCGCAGAACTCACGAAATATGCCACCAACGCCTTTCTTGCGGCAAAAGTCACGTTCATCAACGAGGTGGCGGACTTGTGCGAGCAAGTCGGCGCCGACGTCTACGATGTAGCGAGGGCTTTGGGCCTTGACGGCCGGATTGGTCGGAAGTTTCTGCATCCGGGCCCCGGATACGGTGGCTCGTGCTTTCCCAAGGATACGCTGGCGCTCGTCCGCACTGCAGAGGCGGCAGACTCGCCCCTGCACATCATCGAGACAGTGATCGAGGTCAACGCCCGGCGTAAGAAGGCAATGGCAGACCGCATCGTGCAATGGTGCGGCGGGTCGGTTAAGGGAAAGACAATTGCCGTTCTCGGATTGGCGTTCAAACCAAACACCGACGATATGCGCGAAAGTGCCAGCCTCGATATCTTGCCGGCGCTGGGCGATGCCGGTGCGACGTTGCGAGTCTACGATCCCGAGAGCATGACGGAGGCAAAGAAGCTGCTGGACGAAATGGTCTGGTGTGAGTCGGCTTACGATACGATGGAAGGCGCCGACGCACTCGTCATCCTGACGGAATGGAATGAATTCCGTTTGCTGGACCTCGAACGAAGCAAGACGCTACTTGCGCGTCCGCTGATGATTGACTTGCGCAACATTTATGACCCCGTAGCGATGGCAGCGGCAGGGTTCGAATATTACTGCATCGGCCGACCTGGGACGACTTCAGGCGCTGCGCGCTTGGAAGGGAATGCCGCGGAATGAGCGACGGATATCGTTTCGATCCGTCGATACTCAGGGAATACGATATTCGCGGCATTGTCGGCTCCACCCTCGGCGAGGCGGACGCGTCCGCCATTGGTAAGACACTCGGCAGCCATGTTGCGCGCCTGGGTGGCACGACGGTCTGCGTTGGCCTCGATGGCCGGCTGAGTTCACCGGCGCTTGAGCTTGCACTTGTCGAGGGGTTTGAATGCACAGGACTGCACATTGTGCGCATTGGTGTCGGACCGACGCCTATGCTCTACTTTGCTTCGCGCGTGTTGAACGCCGACGCCGCTGTCATGGTGACCGGGTCGCATAATCCGCCCACCTACAACGGATTCAAGGCGGTCGTCGGCAATGCTCCATTTTGGGGTCAGGAGATACAGCGGCTGGGACGAGATGCGGCCGACGGACGATGGATTTCGGCGAACGGCTGGCACTCGACCATCGAGATAGTTGACTGGTATGTCGCCCGGATTGCCGCCGACTACCGAAGTGGCCATGGGCTCAGTGTTGCCTGGGACGCGGGCAACGGGTCTGCCGGTGCGGCGCTGTCGCAGCTCGTGTCACGGCTACCCGGCAGACATCTGCTGCTTAACGAGGATATTGACGGCACATTCCCGAATCATCATCCGGACCCGACAATTCCAGAGAATCTCGACCAGCTCCGCGAGACGGTCGCGTCCCAACAGTGCGACCTTGGCATCGCGTTTGACGGTGACGGCGACCGTCTCGGCGTGATCGATGCCTCGGGCCGCATCGTCTGGGGCGATCAACTGCTGGCGTTGCTTGCGGTGGACGTATTGCGGCGTCATCCCGGCGCGCCGATCCTAGCCGACGTCAAGGCGAGCCAGGTGCTGTTCGACGAAGTCAGCCGCCTCGGCGGCCGGCCGGTAATGGGCGCCTCCGGCCACTCGATCATTCGTGCAAAGATGGTCGAGATCGATGCACCATTGGCCGGCGAAATGAGCGGCCATATCTTCTTTAAGGATCGCTACTACGGCTATGACGATGCCCTCTATGCCGCGGTCAGATTCATCGATCTCATTGCGACGTCAGGTCGTTCTGTCGCGGATCTGCTGGATCAATTGCCGGTCATGTGCAACACGCCGGAGGTGCGCTTTGAGGTGCCGGAGGAGCGCAAGTTTGCCGTCATCGCCGAGGTCAAGCAGCGACTAACAGCTTCAGACGCTTCGGTGATCGCCGTCGACGGCGTTCGAGTATCGCAGGATGGCGGCTGGTGGCTCCTGAGGGCTTCGAACACGCAGAACGTTCTGGTATGCCGATGCGAAGCGTCAAGCGAGGGCGATCTCACGCGTCTGAAGGAGACGGTGAGTGAGCAGCTTCGGCTCAGCGGCATCGACGCAGCGCCATTTTAGTCCCGGTGTGTCTGCCGGCGGCCGCGAATTCAGCCAAACCTGCACTTGTCCAGGCACCGTTGCCGGTTGCTAATATGCAGCCATGCGATTGTTCGTTTACGGAACCTTATGCGACGCGGAGGTGCGCTCGATAGTTCTTGGCGCCTGGCAAGGGTTTGCAGTACCGGCTGTATTGCGCGGCTGTGATGCGGTGCAGGTCAAAGGCGCAGGCTACCCAGCCTGACACGCGTCGGTCATTACGAAAGCGATGAATATTGCGTATCTCGCCGCCAACCTTTCGTCGACGGCCATGGTCCAATCGACGCCTTGATTTTTCTCACCCGCCGAGATGTGGCTTTGAGCAAACGGCCTTGGCGATTGGAAGAATGGCAGCGCCGCCATAAGCGGGCCGCATTGTTGCGGATTGATGCGTGGATGGCGCGGTACGACGCCGGCATTTCACACGAATATCGAGGCCTGCCGTTCGCCTGGCGGCAAGTCGAACGTCAAGGCCGGTTCGACCTCCGCGAATTCAACGATTGAATGCTAGGACTGATCCAGTAATCGGCGATACCGGAACGCAGGCAA
>CAZCVU010000280.1:0-4185 GCA_964501745.1 uncultured Flavobacteriales bacterium
ACCGGGCCGTCGGTCAAGATGTCCCACACCAGGCCGTCGGTGAGCCCGTCGATGACCTCGGCGGTGATCTGTCCATAGGTGACGAAGAGACCGTCCGCCTGGCCGGCAACATCGAGGATGGCCTCGGGCGTCGGCTGCTCGGCTAGCTTGAGTTGCGCGCCGATCCGCGACAACTCCTGCTCCACGGGATCGAGGTTTGGAAAGACGGAGTCGGCGACGGCGATTAGGGGACTACTCATCGACTGCACCTTTGATATATGGCGTTAGCAGAAGACCCGGCACCCAGCCAAACTGAAGATATGCCGGGCGCCTGCCCAGTGTAGTTTCGGGCATTTATGTGGGCTAATCAAGGGAGCTGCCAGGGCACGCTTTGCGCTCCAAAGCGTCGACGGGACCGCTTCGGCGAGGCCACAGAGCACTGGTTCGTGTGCATTCCGTGGCCCTCATGTTTCAATCGCTGCCTCGTACGAGGATTCGATCTTGCCGAGCACGGGACGAGCATCGGCAAAGCCAGGCAGATCCACCGATGCCGAGTCGACCGGGAACCCTGTGCATCGCGGAGATAGCCATGCCGACACAACCGGAAGCGACTGATGACTGACGCTGTCGTTGCCGTGCTGGCGACGCTGGACACCAAGCACGAAGAAGCCATTTTCGTGTGCGAGCAGATCTCCAAGGCCGGCGCCCCTCCGTGGCGTGTCGATTTGTCGCTACGACCACACGAGCGCACAAGCGCGGACATCAGCGGTGCTCAGATCGCTTTTCAGACGGACCCGGTCAAGGAACGCCGGAGCTGAAGTCCGTAGATGTCGTAGCCCTGCGTTGCTGACTGGCGTCTCAGCGCATCCAGCGCACGACGCCTGCTACGCCGTCGACAGCCACCTGTCTGCCGTCGGGAATCTTCCGGGTAGCATCGAGTACGCCAAGCACCATGGGAATGCCGCGCTCGCGCGCCAGCGAGGCGAGGTGCGACGTACTGCCGCCAAGTTCGGCCACCACACCGGCGACGCGTGGCAGCACCTGGCTCAATGCCGGCCCCGCCACCGTCGTCACAAGAATGTCGCCCGGCGCCACGCTACCGAGCTGACACTCGCAGCTGATGATACAGGCCGGGCCCGAGCCCCAGCCGACGCCAGCCGGGTGCCCCTTGAGGCCCGGATGACGCAGCCAGATCTCGTCAGGTACTTCGGCGGCCTCCATATGCAAAGGACGGGCTTGCAGAAGCTTGATTCCGGCGGCGTCAAGCGCCCATTCGATTTCCACCGGCAGGCCCAGCAAATCCTCTGTCTGCCGCAGCATCGCCCCGAGTTCGATCACTTGCGCGTCATCCAGACAGCGCGCACTGACGAGTTCCTTGGCAACCGCCGCTGTCGTCGGTTCCTCGCCATAATGCGCGCAGCCGACGCGATGGTCCTTGCGCCCGGCGACAACTTCGCCAGGCTGCCCATCGCGGCTTAGCTCGAAGCGGTCAGGAACGACTTCACCCTGAGCAAGTGCCGATCCCAAACCCCAAGTCGCGCTGACGACCATGCCGCCCTCTGCCGTCAGGCTCAAGCCGCCGCCGGACGCGATTGCGTCAACCAGCGGCTGGACCAGAATGCCCATTGCGGTTTCCGCCGGATGCGCGTCGTGGCTCGCCATGTAGCGGAGAGCACGAGTCGACCAAAGCGCGCCCCAGCAAGCCCGCACGGCAGTGAGAAAATCGGTTTCGTTCTCGAGCCCGAGAAAACTCTCGAACTGGCCGGCGAAACTGGAACCCTCGCGGTCCTCCATGAGTGCCGAAGAGCGCACGACGGTCAGAGCGTCGCTTGCCCCGACCAGCGTTCGCCAGGCGTCGAGCAGCGGCTCGCGCACTGCAGGCGTGATCGGTTGTTCGAACAGGGCAAGCCGGACCTCGGCGACTTGGCGACGCGCCTCTGCTGTCGCGGCCGTTCGCGCAATTTGCGCTGCTTCCTCCAAACCGAGTGACGCCAACTGAAGCCGGTAAGCGTCGGCATCGAGACAAAAGCCATCGGGTATGGGCAGACCCGCGTGACCGAGGGCGGCCTGGTTGGCCGCCTTCGGGCCGAACCGACCGGCATCGGCCGCCGCGCGATCGCCGAGGGGAACGACTAGTCGTGACATTGCCGCCCTTGTCTGCTCCGCCAACACTCCAGATAAGCCATCGTGAAGCAATCTAGATCGGATCGACGACGGTGATTTGCTCGACCGGGAAGCTGGAGATGATCTCGATCTCGTTCTCGTGAACGATCAGCATTTCCTCGATGCGAACGCCCCATTCGAACTGCTTGCCGTGCTGCGTCTCGAGCGCGAATACCATCCCCGGCTGTATTTCTACCGGGTGATCGAGCGACCAGATGCGCGAAATCACCGGCGGATCGTATTGCGCCAGCCCAAGCCCGTGTCCCCACAGGTTGGCGGCAGCCTGATCTTCCTCCTCGTAGCCCCAGGCCTCCTTGGCCGACGGCCACTTCGAGGCGATGTCGCGCGTCGTCGCACCGACCTTCACGGCGTTGATCGAGTCGTAGAGCCACTCCAGCGCCGTCGCATAGTAGTCCTTCATCTCCTGTGTCGGTTCCCCGCCGACGCAGTAGGTGCGGTAGTAACAGGATTTGTAGCCGTTCCACGTCAGCGCCGCCAAATCCATGAAGACGATCTCGCCCGGTTTGACGATGCGGTCGGAAAAATTACGCCAGTTCGGCCAGGTATTCGGTCCCGAAGAGACAATCACGTCCTCCACATCTTCCATGCCGGGAATTCCGTATAGGTACTTCATGATGTGGGCGGTGACCTGATTCTCGGTAACGCCTGGCTCCAGGAACTTCATAGTCTCCCAATGCGCGGCATCGCCGATCGCACCGATCATTCGCATGCATTCCTGCTCGTCCACATTCTTGATCGCCCGCGCCTCCATCATCGGCGTCATGCCGTCGGCCCAGGTGATGTTCGCCGCCTCAAATGCTTGCAGCATGTTGATGTCGACGAAGTCGATTCCCAGCTTCTCGCCCGCAACGCCAAAGCGCTTCATCTCCTCGAGGATCGCATTGGTGAATTTCGTAACTTGCTGTTGCGATGCGCCGCCGGCGGCCCCTTTGATCCAGGCGTAGGAGTAGCGGACGTTCTCTTCCGGAATCCAAGGTGAGTGGCGTTGAATCTGGAAGCCGATGTCACCCTGCTCGAACAGCACGGGAGCACCGTCGCCACACAGCAGTGCGTAGCGGAGACCTGGCTTGAGCCGGTTCCAGCCTGGTGTCAGCGTACTCGTAATGTAGCGCACATTCTCGTCGTACATGCAGAGCATCGCGCCAAGCCCATGTTCTTTCATTTTGTCGCGCGCCCGCTCCAGGCGGTAGGTGCGCAAGCGGTCCCAATTGATGCGCTGCTGCCAGTCAACGCCAACCATGCCAAAATTTGCCATAAGTCTCTCCGGAGCTAGGTTTTGAACCGCCAAGTGGCGGCGAAACGAGAATCTCTGCCCGTCAAATAGCAAGACTCACGCCCCCCTTGCAACAGCACATGCGGGCAGGCGTTGGATGGCGTTTTGACGCGGGTGGACCGCAGCCCACGCTGACGCGGATTTGGAGCTTAGCGGCTTGAGAATTTGGCAACCGCCTGGGTGCCGCCAGTCCCACTGTCCAGGCGTCGCAACTCCTCGGTCGACGGCGACCGAGCGAGTTGTGTAGCCTGACTTGGCCTGCCAGCGTCGCGTCGCGGGTGAGGCGAAAAACAAGCCAATAAAGGGGAGCCGAGATGGCAAAGACGATCGAACATATACACTGGCCGGATGCACCCGACATGTGGATGCCCTATGCCCCGGCAATCAAGGTAATGGGAGGTACGACCATCTATCTTGCGGGCGTTACCGCCGCCCCGGTCTACCATCATCATCCGCATCGCCCTGAGGAGTTCGATGCGATGCCGGCCGATATGGAGGGCCAAGCACGAGTGGCGTTAGAGCAAATGAAGAAGGGGCTCGACGCGGTCGGGGCGACATTCGCCGACATCGTCACCGCCGATCGCTTCGTCACCGACCTCAGCGATCAGGATTCGCTGAACCGTGTCTGGGGCGAGTATTTCGGCGAGAACAAACCAACGACGACAGCCGTGCAGATCGTGCAACTCGCCACCGATCCTCGTTGTCTCGTCGAAATCAATGCAGTCGCAGTGATCGACTGAAGGCTGCCT
>CAZCVU010000281.1:0-4175 GCA_964501745.1 uncultured Flavobacteriales bacterium
ACCTGAGGCGGCCGAGGCAACCGAGGCAGCCAGCGCCTAGCGATTCGCAGCCGACGGGCTTGAATCTGCCGATGCCAGAGGCGACGGCAACCCTCAACGTGCGTAAGCGGCCAGAAGTCCAAGCCGGTAACATTTGTTCGGGCATCGCCAAAATGCACTGGAGTTGCTGCGGTTCGCTGCTTAGGTTGGTCCGCCCGCGATCCCAATTCCGAGACCGGCGAGCATTGAGGGCACGGACGCCGGACGCGCTGCCGAAGGAGCCTCGCCGATGAACAACCCACTCACCCGGCACCTACGCGAGGCCAACGAGCCGTATTTCGCGCACATGGCCTTCGCCATGCGGTTCGGCCTACTGGGGCTGATCTCCGGTGCCGCCGCGATCGTGCATGCGGTGTTTCCATTTATCCTCGTAACCACCTCGAGCCGTGCCTACCGGCGCATGGCGGTCCTGCTTGAGAATCGCTGAGCCGCCGGTAATGGCCGCAGCCAGACGATTGAAACCTGCGCCATGATCATCGTCCAGATCACCGACATGCATCTGCGGCCGGCCGGTGATCTCTGCCACGGTGTGGCCGACACTGCGCCGGCGCTGGCGACTGCGGTCGATCGGATCATGAAATTGGACCCCTTGCCGGACGTGGTGTTGGCGACCGGCGACCTTGTCGACCAGGAGGGGCCAGCGGACTATCGCCAGCTTCGGCAATACCTTGAGCCCCTGAACATGCCGGTCTACCTGATCCCCGGCAATCACGACGACCGCGCGGCCATGCGGGCGGAGTTCGGGGGCGCCGGCTATCTGCCCACCGAGGGTGAGTTTCTGCACTATACGGTCGAGGACTATCCACTACGCCTGATCGGACTCGATACCCTGATTCCGGGTCAGGAAAGTGGCGAGATATGCACCGCCCGGCGGCAATGGCTCGACGCGCGGCTGTCGGAAGCGCCCGACAAGCCGACCATCGTCTTCATGCATCATCCGCCGTTCGGCACCGGCATACCTTTCATGGATCGCCAGGGCTGCGCTGGCCGCGAGGCATTGGAGCAAGTGGTCGACCGCCATCCCCAGGTCGAGCGTGTGCTGTGCGGTCACCAGCATCGCTCGGTCCAGGTCGCCTGGGGCGGTACCATCGCGGTCGTTGCGCCGAGCACCGCCTTTCAGATGGCGTTTACCCTGAAGGCTGATGCCCTGTCAGCGTTCTTTCTCGGGCCGCCTGCCGCGCTGCTGCATCTCTGGCAGCCGGAGACCGGCGTCATCAGCCATGCGTTGTCGTTCGCCGACGATCCGGGACCCTTTCGGTTCCCATAGCGTTGGCGGAGGTTTACTGGCATCGTGGTGGCGCCGCAGGATGGTTGTCTTGCGATCGATGTCCACCGGATGTCACAGGGGGAGGCCCCCCAATCAGATGTCCGTCGAAGGCATGGGAGGCGATTCATGATCGATGTCTACGCTTACGGAACCGGAAACGGCCTGCGTCCCTGTGTTGCCATGGCCGAGTGCGAGCTTGAGCATACCGTGCACAAGGTGGACCTGGCGAACGGCGAGAATTTGACGCCCGAGTTTCTCAAGCTGAATCCGCTCGGCGCGGTTCCTGTGATCGTCGATCATGACGGGCCCGGTGGCAAGCCGCTGGCCATCAGCCAGTCGGCGGCGATCGTACTTTATGCCGCCGAGAAGTCCGGCCGCTTCCTGCCGAGTGACGCCGCAGTCCGCACGCTGGCGTTGCAATGGCTGATGTTCGACGCTTCCGATATCGCCGGCACCAACAATGCGATTTTCATGACGACGATGCGGGCGCCCGAGAAAGTGCCGGCCGCCATCGAAATGTTCGAAAACAGGCTCTACAGCTTGTTTGGCAACACTGATCAACGGTTGGCCGAAGTCGAGTATTTGGCCGGTGAGATTTCCGTTGCCGACCTCGCGCTTTACCCCTTCGTAGCGTTACGCAAGCCGCTACTTGAGGCGCGTGATCCGCTGCCGAATCTGGAGCGCTGGGCAGCCTCGATGGCAGTGCGCCCCGGTGTCGCGAAAGGTATGGCCGCCATCAGCTAAAGCGGCCCGATGTCCGGCGCTCGGACGCGAGCAAAGTCGGTATTCAAAACTAGGGAGACCTCTAATGATCGAACTATACAGCTGCGATACAGTGAACGGGCACCGTGCCGCCATCATGCTGGCGGAGGGCGAATTGGAGTTTCACTCCAATATCCTCGACCTCAGCGCCGGCGAACATAAGACTCCGGAGTTCCGCAAAATCAATCCTGTCGGCGCCGTGCCGGTGATCATCGATCCCGATGGCCCCGGCGGCGAACCGCTGACGCTGGCGCAGACCGGCGCGATCTGCCTCTATGTTGCCGAGAAGACCGGCCGGTTCATTCCGGAGGACCCGCGAGCCCGTGCGCTGGCCTACCAGTATTTCATGGAGGCGATGTCGGACGTGGTGCTCTACAGCGGCGCCTACTCGTTCTCGATGGTACGCTTTCCCGATCCGAGCGAGGGGAATTCCAAGACGTTCGAGGGGCCATTGCTTGAACATTTTGCCGAATTCGACCGCCGGCTCGGCGAGGTGGAGTATCTGGCCGGTGAGTATTCAATCGCCGACATCGCGGCCTATCCTGCCGTCCACCAGCGCCAGGCCCTGTTCGAGAAGGTGGGCGGCCTGCCCAACCTGGATCGCTGGCGGCGCATGATGGCGGACCGGCCAGGCATCGCCAAGGGCACGCAGACGGTCGCCGTATAGAGCCCCGGCGACCGAGTGTCCGTCAGCGCTTTGTGAGGGACGGCCTACAGACATCGACCGTGTTTCGGATAGCGACGTTCAACCTGGAAAATCTCGACACCGGCGCGGCAGACGGGCCGTCGCTGGATGATCGGCTGGGTGTGCTACGGCCGCAACTGCTGCGGCTTCGGGCCGATATCCTCTGCCTGCAGGAAATCAACGCGCAGAAGCGCGGCAACAGGGGGCCAAGGACATTTGAGGTCCTGGACCGGCTGTTGGCCGGCACGCCCTACAGCGCCTTCGAGCGGGCCACAAGCCTCGGCCCAGCGGGAAAGGGGCCGGCGGACAAACATAACCTGGTCTGTCTCAGCCGCTTCCCCATCGAACAGCAGGATCAATTTCGTCATGACTTGGTGCCGCCACCTCGCTACCGCATGGTAACGGCGACACCGGCGGCGGGCTCGGCTCCGGTAAAGTGGGATCGACCGGTGTTGTGTTGCAGCATCAGCTTGCCTGACGGATCCCTGCTGCATGTCCTCAACTTGCATCTGAAAGCGCCGATTGCCGCCGTCGTTCCGGGCCAGAAGCGCTCGTCCTTCGTCTGGCGGACGGTCAGCGGTTGGGCCGAGGGCTATTACCTGGCGGCGATGAAGCGGGCTGGGCAGGCGCTCGAGGCGCGGCTCGTTATCGACCGCCTGTTCGACGAAGATCGCGACGCGCTGATCGCTGTCTGCGGCGACTTCAACGCCGACGAAAATGAAATGCCGACGCGCATCCTGCGCGGTGAGGAAGAGGATACCGGCAGCGGCGCATTGGCTTACCGGGCGCTTGTCGTCGCCGAGCGTTCGGTGGCGCCGGATCAGCGCTATTCGGTCCTGCACCATGGCCGGCCGCAGATGCTCGACCACATGCTTGTGTCGCGCCAATTGATGGCCTGGTACCGCGGCATCGAGATCCACAACGAAGATCTGGGCGATGAACTGGTGGCCTATCGCAGCGTGCGTAATCCACCTGATTCCTATCACGCACCGGTGGTTGCGACATTTGCCGATCCGAACGCCTGAAAGTGTCTGGCGCCGGTTGGCAGTGCGGTTCTCGGTTTTCCTCGATCAGGCCGGCAGGCGCTTGATCCACTGCTCTGTCTCGCGACCGCTTGCATCGGTACTCGCTTTTACTGCCGGGTGGCTGTAGACCGTCTCGCGCCATGCCTGAAGGTTGGGGCCGTAGACGGATTCGCGGCCCAGATAGGGCAGCAGTTGGTCGGCAAACGTGAAGGTACCCGGGAAGGCACAGTCGGCAATACTGATCGTTTCGCTGGCCATGAAGGGGTGAGGATCGATCAGCGTGTCGAGCTGCCGCAGGCGTTCCTGGTAGTTATCGAGATCCGCCTTGAGCGCCGCCGGGTCGAGCCGTGCCGGGCCGCCATGAACGAACGTATGCCGCAGGTATGGCGCATCCACA
>CAZCVU010000282.1:0-4157 GCA_964501745.1 uncultured Flavobacteriales bacterium
AGGGTCGGCCTGATTCTCGAAGGCGATGACAAAAACCTCGCGACCATCCTGGCGGCAGGCCTCAACGAGCAGGCTTGGCAAGCTTCCACCACCAGCGAGAATGCCAAGTTTACTGCTCATGTATCGGATTTGGGCTGTGTCAGTCCGCGCTGCGATTCCACTCGCATGAATTCGACGATATCCATCACCGCCGGATGATCGCCGAACATGCGTGCAACATCCTCTATGCGCTCGCTTATTGTACCTTCCTCGGCAAACAGCATGCGATAAGCGGCCCGTAGTTGATGAATGCCTTCCTTGGAGAAATCACGACGCCTCAGACCGACGACGTTCAGTCCCGATAGACGCGCTCGATCGCCGATCGTCGATCCAAAGGGAATGACATCGTTTTCTACGCCCGACATGCCACCGACCATCGCGTGAGGCCCAATTCGGACGAACTGGTGCACCGCGGCAAGTCCACCGATGATGGCATAATCGCCGACGACGACATGACCGGCCAGCGTGGCGTTGTTCACCATGATCACGAAGTCGCCGATCTTGCAGTCATGCGCGACATGCGCGCCGATCATGAACAGGCAGTCGTTGCCGACTTGGGTGACCAAGCCGCCGCCTTCGGTCCCGGGATTCATCGTCACGTGTTCACGAATGGTGTTGCGTTCACCAATCACCAGCCGGGATATCTCACCCTTGAATTTCATATCCTGGGGTTGGAGACCGATCGAGGCAAAGGGATAGATTTTCGTCTCGCTTCCGACCTCGGTATGACCCTCGACGACGACGTGCGATCTTAGGACCACACCATCACCGAGCGTTACATCGCTGCCGACAACGCAGAAAGGTCCAACTGTCACGTTGCTCCCCAGCTCTGCACTGCCGTCGATAACGGCGGTAGGATGAACCGAGGCTGTCATTCGTCGACAATCATAGCGGCAAAGGTCGCTTCCGCGACGAGCTGCCCATCGACCTTGGCCTCACCGGAAAATTTCCAAACCGCCCCCCGACTGTGCTGCTTGCTGACGTGAATGCTCAGCATGTCGCCCGGCGCGACTGGCCGCCTGAACCGGGCACTGTCTATCGACATGAAGTAAACCAGCTTGCCTTCCGACTCGCCGCCAAGTGAATGGATGACCAATACCGCAGCGGTTTGCGCCATGGCTTCGATGATGAGCACGCCGGGCATGATTGGCCGAGATGGGAAATGCCCCTGAAAATGCGGTTCGGTCACGGTTACCGCCTTGATGCCCGTGGCGCTTTGACCTGATTTCACGTCGACGACCTTGTCGATCATGAGAAACGGATAGCGGTGCGGAATCATCCGCATAACATCATCAATTTCGATGTCGGTTCCAGGCACCGGCGGTTTCTCTTGTTTCACGTTATCCGCCCTTTCTGCTGGCGAGGCGTTTTAATGTTGCCACTTGCCTGAAATGTTCCTTGACCGGCACGGCCGGAATTCCCGCAACCTTTTCACCCGCGGCGACATCGCGCATGACGCCACTCTTGGCACCAATTTGAGCGCCCTTGCCTATGACCAGATGACCACTGACGCCGCCCTGCGCCGCCACGACGGCAAATTCCTCGAGCCGCGTACTACCGGCAACACCCGCCTGTGCAACGATGACGCAGCCGCGACCCAGGCAGACATTATGGCCGATCTGCACAAGGTTATCGATCATGCTTCCGGCGCCGATTACGGTATCCGGGCCGCTGCCCCTGTCGATTGTAGAGTTGGCGCCGATTTCCACATCATCTTCGATCACAACACGACCGAGCTGTGGCACCTTGATGTGGCCAGATGCCGCCATCGCGAATCCGAAACCTCGCTGCCCGATGCAGACTCCAGGATGCAGGAGAACACGCGCACCGATCAGACAGTGGCTGAGATGCACGCCGGACCCAATCGAGGTGTTCTCACCGACCACAACTTCCTGCCCGATCACCGTGTTGGCGCCGATGCGGCAGCGCGCACCAATTTTCGCCCCTGGGCCAACAACGACGCCGGCTTCGACCAGACAGTCGCGCGGCACATGTGCAGTAGCGTCAATACTTGCCGATGCGGATACGCCGGGTTCGAATGCGGGTTCAGGATAGAAGGCTTGAGCGGCAAGCGCGTAGGAGCTGTAGGGAGTCGTGCTAATCAGAAGCCCCATTCCCTCGGGCGCTTTTTCCGCAAGACTCGCTTCTACGATGCAGGCGCCAGCTTGGCTCGTCTTAAACTCATCAACATACTTCTTGTTGTCTAGAAAACTGACATCCCTTGGCCCTGCCGCAGACAGCGGGGCCACGTCCTCGAAAATGGCTTCGGCGTCCGCGCCGGCAGAGAGCTCGGCACCGATCAAATCCGCCAGCTCCTTTAGCGTGAAAGGACCCGCGACCTTAAAGAAACGCGGATCAGCCATGCTCTATTTCTGTGCCGGCGGCGGTAGAGCAACCGTCTGCAGCCGCTCGTTGAGTCGATTTATGACGTCGTTCGTAATCACAAGCGCTCCTTCAGCGAACACCACAACACCACCACGCGTCGCGTTTAGCACTATGTTGATTCCCTGTTCTGCTGCGAGTTCGCGAAGGATTTTCACCACCTCTTCTTCGACCAGACGCATACCTTGGCCAAATCGCTGGTCAAGTTCCTGCTTTCGAGTTTGCACAGTCCTTTGCAGCTCACGGGCGCGTTGTTCATAGGCTTGACGATTTCGGTTGAACGCTTCGGGCGACAATATTGTCTGTTGGCGCGTGAGTTCCAGGCGTGCCTTTTCCAGCTCGCTCTGAAACTCCTGGATCTCGGCTTGATAACCCGCCTGTTGTTGATCGGTTTGCGACCGGACATTTCGACCTGCCAGGGAATCGCGCACGACCCGACTGAAATCGACGACGGCGATAACCGCATTAGGGATCTGCTGCGCCCTGGCCGGCGTCGCCGTGGCGCCGAGTGTCAGTACAAGGAGCATTGTAAGCCCGAAGGCCGTGCGTATAGAGCTCATGTCTTTTAAAACCTAGTGCCGAAGTTGAAGCGGAACACTTCCGTTTTGTCGAACTCTTCCTTTACAAGCGGCCATGCGAAGTCGACGCGGAATGGTCCCGCGGGCGAACGCCACGCCAACCCCACACCAAAGCTCGCCCGAAGCGATGCTTCGTCCAGCAGCTGGCTGCCACTGGCATCGACGTCCGTCAGAGTGCCGAAATCGCTGAAAACTGCGCCGTTGACACCCAGCTCCTTGGGCAATCCAACTGGAAAGTTAACCTCTGCAGTGCCTGAGAGGACCCTGTTTCCGCCGAGAGCGTCGTCTGTTGCCGAATCGCGTGGACCTGCACCGCGCGTTTCAAACCCGCGGAGGTTGTCGCCACCGAGAAAGTATCGGTCGTTTATGCGAACTTCATCGCCGATTCCAAAAATATACCCCAGTTGCCCCGTTAGGCCGGCAACGATCTGCTCGGTGAACGAGTAGTAATAGCCGCCGTCGAGTGTCGTGCGTAGATAGTGTTCGGTTCCGCCGATCCCCGCCAGATCGTTCGACACGCGCGCGAAGTAGCCGTCGGTGGGGTCTGTGCGACTATTGCGTTGGTCAAAGAGCAGTGATTGACCGACGAGTGAGCTGTAAAAATCACCTTCCTGGCTCTTGATAAAGGCCGATGCTTCTGCCTTCACGTCCTCCACAGCCTCCCGACGGAAGGAATAGCGAAGACCCTGCGACAGGAATTCGTTGATCTCGTAACCGACGCGCAGGCCAAAACCGGCTCGTTTGGACTTAAACGAACTATCCTGGAGGTTGTCTTCGGTAACGTGGAACAGGTCGATGCCTGCCGACAGTTGGCGTTCGAGAAAGTATGGCTCAGTAAAGCTGATGTCGAACTCCTGCGAAACGCCGGAAACCTGGAAGCTGGCAGACAACTCTTGGCCCTTGCCTAGCAAGTTCCGCTCACGAATGCTGATATCGCCCAACGGGCCCACCGTCGTGGAGAACCCTCCACCGATTGAAAGCTCGCCCGTCGATTGTTCCTCCACGTCGACTTCGACAACGGTCTTGTCGGGGCTGGAACCTGCGATGGTGTTGACGTCGACTTTCCGGAAGAAACCAAGATTGCGAATACGGTCGCGGGATCGCCGAAGCTTCGAGGCATTGAAGGCGTCTCCCTCGACCAACCGAAATTCGCGCCGC
>CAZCVU010000283.1:0-4152 GCA_964501745.1 uncultured Flavobacteriales bacterium
CTGTTTTCGGGCTTCGTCTCGAAATCGATGGTGATGCTGGCAGCGCTCGAAGAGGGTCATCCCGTGGTCTGGCTGGCACTTCTATTCGCTTCCGCCGGCGTCTTCCACCATGCCGGTATCAAGATTCCGTTCTTCGCCTTCTTTGCACACGATTCCGGAATCCGCACACGAGATCCGTCGTTCAACATGTTGCTTGCCATGGCAATCGCCGCGCTGATCTGTATTTTCAACGGCGCCTGGCCTTGGCTACTCTACAGCCTGCTGCCCTTTCCGGTCGCCTATGAACCCTACACCGCGACGCATGTGCTGGCGCAGTGTCAGCTCCTGTTCTTTTCTGCCTTGGCGTTTACCTGGCTCAAGCTTTCCGGGCTTTATCCACCGGAGCTGCGGGGCGTCAACATCGATGCCGAGTGGCTCTATCGCAAACCCCTCAAATGGCTTGCTGCAACGACAATGGCGACCTCCAGTCGATGGCATGCGGCGATGCTTGATGCCTGCACCCGGCAACTGATTTGGTTGGGCCGGCTTGCGTTCAGATACTCCGGTCCACAGGGCGTTCTCGCCCGCACTTTGGAGACCGGCTGGGCCGCTTTTTGGGTTGCGATCCTGCTGGCCGCAAGCCTTTTGCTCTATTACTTGTGAGGGATCACGGTTCGGACCTGCGAGCGCCGGCCAACGCTAATATTCGGGAGAAATGAGAATGAAGCTCTTGACCCATCCGTTGACGCAGGAGGCGTTCAAACCCTTTGGCCAGGTGTTTACCGCGCCCGAACAGCCGGGCCGCGGCCGCAACATGGCCCAGCTCGCAAATCTCAGAGCCGACGCGCCACCGATTCTGTCGGTGTTCCATGTCGAACCAAGCCAGATGCCGCTCACCATCGACAATATGGAGCGGCACGAATTTTCATCGCAGAGCTTCATGCCGCTCGATGTGGTGAATTATCTGGCTGTCGTCGCGCCGCCAAACAGCGAGGGCAAGCGTGATCCGAGCGAGATTCGGGCATTCGTGGTGCGTGGCGATCAATGCCTCAATTTCAATGCGAATACCTGGCACTACTCGTTGACAACCCTCAATGGCGTTGGCCGGTTTGCGACGCTGACCTGGCAGGATGGCGGCAAGGGTGACACGGTCTTCGTGCCGCTGCAGGAGCCGATCGAGATCAGTCTGGGGCCGCAATAGTTGAGCTGGTGCTGCACGCAGCACCTTAAGCTTCAAATCTATGGCGTTCGCGGCCCCTTTAGCTCGACCGTGTTGCCGTCCGGGTCCTCGATATAGAAGGACGGTCCTGAGCCCTCGGCGCCATAGCGCGATGCGGTCTCGCCGGCGCTGATACCGTGCTCCTGGAGATGAGCGCGCAGCAGTGTCTCGTCGAACGGCTCGACGATCAGGCAGAGGTGATCCATGTTGCGCGCGCCATCGGCGACAACTGTATCGCCGGCGACCGCGGGATGCTTGATATCCACCAGGTCGATCATCGAACGGCCGGCCCGCAACTGCACGAGACGCGTATCGTCGAGGCGCCGCTCCTCGCGGCAGCCCAAGACGCCGCAATAGAATGCCAGCGCCCGCTCGATGTCGGCGACTCGCAACACGACATGGTCGATTTCCTTGACCGTAAAGCCGGACATTTGGCTGCTCCGCTTCCTCGCTGCGCTGACTATAGGGCGACCGGCCGGCGCAATCACGGACTGTTCCCAGACCGCCGCAGGCGACGCGTGTCCGGGAATTTCCCGTGTGCGGCTTGTATTTGACACGAAAGGCACACTTATTAGTGACATGTGGTCGCCATGCTTTGCGGCGGGAACCACAGCGGTCCACTTTTGAGAAGCGTGAAGCGGGGAGTAATCCAAAGCGCGATGAGTGACACCAGTCTGTATTCGCAAGAGGGACCACAGGGGCGCCGGCATATCCGGACGCTGCTGACGCTGCTGCCCTATCTGTGGCCGCGTCACAGTCTGGAGATCCGCGGGCGCGTCCTGCTGGCGCTGATCTTTCTTGTCGGCGCCAAGGCAGCGACCGTTTATGTCCCCATCCTCTACAAGGAAGCCGTCGATCTTCTGAGTCCGACCGCGGCGCCGATCATCGCGCTTCCGCTCGGCTTGTTGCTCGCCTACGGGCTGGTCCGTTTGCTGATGGTTGCCTTTGCGCAGCTCCGCGACGCCGTGTTCGCGAAGGTGGCGCAACGCGCGATTCGTACCGTCGCACTCAGAACCTTTGAGCATCTGCATCGGCTCTCGCTGCGCTTTCATATCGAGCGCCAGACCGGCGGCCTAAGCCGCGTCATCGAGCGCGGCGTCAAGGGCATCGAGTTCCTGTTGAGCTTCATGCTGTTCAACATCATCCCGACCTTGCTTGAGATTCTGCTGGTCTGCGGCATCCTATGGGGCCTCTTCAACGTCTGGTTTGCCGTCGTCACCTTCGTGACGATCATCAGCTATATCGCGTTTACCCTGGTCTTCACCGAATGGCGTCTGAAATACCGGCGCGAGATGAACGATCGCGATACCGAGGCCAACACCAAAGCCATCGACAGCCTGCTCAACTACGAGACCGTCAAGTATTTCGGCAACGAGAACCACGAGGCGCAGCGCTACGACACCTCGATGCAGGCCTACGAGCGTGCCGCCGTGCGTAGCATTGTCAGCCTGGCGGCCGTCAATATCGGGCAGGGCGGCGTGATCGCCACCGGACTGGTGATTCTGATGATCATGGCCGGCCACGGCGTGACCAGCGGCGCGATGACGATTGGCGACTTCGTGCTCGTCAACACCTACCTGATCCAGCTCTATCTGCCGCTCAACTTTCTCGGCTTCGTCTATCGCCAGATCAGGCAGTCGCTGACCGACATGGAGGTGATGTTCCGGCTGCTCGAGGTGCAAGCCGAGATTGCCGACCGGCCAGGTGCCGGGTCGCTGCAGGTGAATGGCGGCGAGGTCGAGTTCGACGGTGTGCAGTTTGCCTATGATCCGCGGCGGACCATCCTTGAGGATGTGTCGTTCGTCGTGCCGCCTGGCCACAAGGTCGCCATCGTCGGTCCCTCAGGCGCCGGCAAGTCGACGATCAGTCGGCTGCTGTTCCGCTTCTACGACGTGTCTTCCGGAAGCGTCAGGGTCGATGGGCAGGATGTTCGCGACGTCAGCCAAGCCAGCCTGCGGCGCGCCATCGGCATCGTGCCTCAGGATACCGTGCTGTTTAACGATACGATCCACTACAACATCGCCTACGGCGATCCCTCGGCCTCGGACGAACAGATTGAAGAAGCCGCCCGGCTCGCCCGCATCCACGACTTCATTATGGATACGCCCGATGGCTATCAGACCCGCGTCGGCGAACGCGGGCTGAAGCTTTCGGGTGGTGAGAAGCAGCGCGTTGCGATCGCCCGCATGATCCTGAAAGGTCCGGCGATCATGCTGTTCGACGAGGCGACTTCGGCACTCGATACCCATACCGAACGGGAAATCCAGGAGAGCTTGCGCGACGTCTCGAGGAACCGTACGACACTGGTTATCGCCCATCGTCTTTCCACCGTCGTCGATTGCGACGAGATCATCGTTCTCGATGACGGCCGCATCGTTGAGCGCGGACGGCATGAAGATCTTCTGTCGCGCGCAGGGGCCTATGCCGCGATGTGGAGAAAACAGCAGCAAGCCAGCGAGCTCGCCCGGGAAGTCGTCTAGCGAACACCCGGTTCGAGCGATCGAGCTACAGGGGAGGAAGTGAAATATGCTGTCACCGGATGGCCGTGTGATCATGATCAGCGGCGCGAACAGGGGAATTGGTCATGAATTCGCGAAATGCCTGCATGACCAGGGCTACAGCCTGAGCCTCGGTGCCCGCGACGAGGTCAAGCTGGCGGAGAAGGTCAGTCACTTCGATGCCGACCGTCTGCTGACCCATCGCTTCGAGGCGCAGGAGGTCTCGACCTCGGAGGCCTGGGTGCAGGCGACGGCCGACCGCTTCGGGCGTATCGACGGTCTGATGAATGTCGCCGGTATCGGGACGCCGTTTGCCATCACCGACGAGGATGAAAGCGAGCTCGACCTGATGTTCGAGATCAACGTCAAGGCGCCAATGCGCCTGATCCGGCTGGCGCTGCCTTATCTCAAGCGCTCCGGCAGCGGCCGTATCATCAACGTCTGCTCCACTTCGGG
>CAZCVU010000284.1:0-4142 GCA_964501745.1 uncultured Flavobacteriales bacterium
GAATCGTCTCAAAAGGCCGGAAATTGTCGACCCCATCCGGGAAATCCGGGTCTAGCTCAAAACTCGGGGAAGTGCTTTAGTAGGCATCAGTCTGGCAAATCTTGATTTGCTTTCTTACGAAAAGTGAGCGTGCTTGCTGTAACTGACCGGTACCGAAATTTTTTGACGATTTTCGGCTTTCTGAGGCCCCAATTGTAGGTATCCGGCCGATCCACTCACCCGGGACGGGTCGGGAGGGAGCTGCAGGCATGGTCATAAGCCATTTTTCGGAAGCCAATTTGGACGACGTCGCGAGCCGGCTGACCAGCATTCAGGCGCAAACCCTGTTTGCGCATTGGAGAGCGATAGGGGGCGCGTCACTTTCCGCGCGCCGAGAAGTGCTCAATCCCGCGCAGATTTACAAGGCGCTTGGTGAAATCAATCTTTTGTATTACGAGGCGGCCGGCCGCCGACTTCGCTTCCGTCTTGTGGGTGGAAACATCCGCGACAAGTGGAAGCGGGATCTGCGCGGCGTCTATTTCGACGAATGCATGGATGCCGGAATTTACGAGACAGTGGGCGAGCTCTTCCTAACTTGCCCCGAGGTGCCGGCAATCGTTTTGATGCAAGGCCTGCTCTATTTCACGTTGGAGAAGCCATGGATCGGAGAGCGGTTGCTCCTGCCCCTATTCGATGCCCCGGAAGAACCATCGGGGCTTGTTTCGACGACTCACGCAATAGAGTACACGCTCGAAACCGGCGAGCCTAAGTCTTCACTGGAACGACGGGTCCGGATTTGGCCCGCTGGTGGGGCCGGCCCAAGGGATTGGAACGCGGCCGAGCGGTAAGCTGGCATATATCGAGGGCAGGCCGACACTTTGGTGCAGGCGAGTTATTGCCGCGGCACTCGTGGTTGGGTCAAGCGACCATGGACTCGATCCGATCGACCCGCTGCCACACCGTGGCCGTCATCGCGGCGAGCGATTTGCATCTAGGTACATCGTAGTGCTTTCGCTACCCAGAGACGTTTCACTCGAATGTCGCAGATGGTCAAAGTTGTCTGGACGTAGACGCCGGGAGCTTCAAGACGGTCGGCCTGGCTGAGTTCACGCAGTTTCGTCCACTTGCTTTGGCCTCGTAGAGCGCCTCATCGGCCAGCTTGATCAACGCCGCCGGCGTTGAGCCGGCCTCGGGCACCATACTCGCAACCCCGACACTGACGGTAAGGGTGCTCATGTCCCTGATCTTGGTGGATTCGTTCGGTATCGCAAGGTCGGCAATACGGAGCCGTATGGCTTCGCCGATGCTGGCCGCCTGGTCTTCGTCAGTGCCACTCAGCACCACGGCGAACTCCTCTCCGCCGTAGCGTGCGACGAGATCGGTCGGTCGACGAGCGAAACCATCGTTCATCAATGCCTCACCGATACGTCCGAGGCACGTATCACCTGCCTGATGCCCGTAGCTATCATTGAATTGCTTGAAGAAATCGACGTCGAACAACAGAAGAGAGATTGGCGAACCCGTTCGCTGGCAACGCCGCCATTCGGAACCGATATGCGCTTCAAATGCCCTTCGATTGGCAACGCCCGTCATGTCGTCGATGGTTGCGAGCGCCTCGAGTTTTTCGTTCGTTTCCTCTAGCCGAACCTGTGCCAGCTTTAGTTTTTCTTCAGTTCGGATCCGCTCGACAACTTGCTCCTGGAGCTCATGGTTGATGCGCACGAGATCCTTCGTTCGCGCCTCGATGTTGGCCTCCAGGACCGCCTGCCCCGTTTCCATGCTGTGAAGCACACGCGAACGCATGATCACCAGGTACAGAACGAGCAGTACCGAAAGTGCGGTCGTAATTCCGACGCCGCCGAAAACAACGTTGCGAGCAAGCATGTAAGGCTGCATTGCTTCCGCAGCATCGATCTCGGTAGTCAGGCCCACTCCCAGAACGTTGTCCCAAAGCCAGGCGCCAAAAACGGGAACGCCGCGGTAGTCTGGATAACCCCTGGTGTTCAGACCTCTGTGTCCGGCGGTTGCCTCTCTGGCCATCACGGTGAGGGGCCGCTCTGAGGGCGGTGTCGCGGACCAGACTCCTTCCATCAGATTTGCACCAGGGTCCGTCACGCGCACCGAAAGGACCGAGGGTTGGTTGAAGCGAAGGAGACCCGCCGCGCGGAGCTGAAAATCAAAGCGGCTCTCCGACAGCATATAGCCGTCCCTGTCGATGATATAGGTCTCGCCGCTCTTGCCGATCCGCCCCAGCGAGGTCAGACCGCTGAAATCGCCGATCGGGTCGATCCGGACGGTGAATGCGGCGGTGATCGTTCCGTCTTCCCCCACTAACGGTACCGCCGCGAACATGGTCGGCTGCAACTGCTGGGCGCGCTTGCGTGAACGATTGAGAGGAACATCGGAGGCGATCGCAGGAACGATGATCGATTCACCGTCGAAGACCCGTGCCAGAAGATCGGGCCTCCTCTCAGCGATGATATTTCGAATTCCCACATTGGCATCGCGCATCGACGCCAGGTTGACGGCATCGGGTGCGATCACGAAGAAGCCAAGATACCCCTGTAGATCCAGTACCGATCTGAGCTCAGCCCTTATCTCCGCCTGAGTATCATTCGCAAGCAGCGTTTCCCGGCTCCTGGATAGGCGCTGTAGTTGCGAGACGAGGTCGACGACGACGGGCCGTGCTGCGAGGCTCTTGGCGTCGTTGATGCGGGTTTCGGCCCAAAGATGCAGCGCTTCCTGGGTCGTCAGTAAGACCGTGTTCAGCGCCTTGCCTGCCGAATGCCTGGTCTCTTGTTCGATGTGATGCACGCCACGCCAAGCGGTCAAGATGATCGCCGCCAGGAAGATCAGAACGAGAATCGGTTCCGTCACCCGCCGCAGCGTTCGGATATTGTGGTTGTGTGCGGGAAGACCTTTCTTGAACATCGAACCGAGGACCAACATCTGTTGCGCTCAAGAGCCTTACCTGGCACTGGAGCTTTGGTCATCGATAGGATCCGTGACCATGTCGCACGCCGCGATCGCCGCGGTGTCCAGCACTGGTTCATTGAAATTCGTGGCGACGACGCGGGGCGCTGCAGCACTAGAATCGTTTGTTTCCGTCTCCGACCTCACGCAACGTCGCATTGCTGCGAACAGAAGCTCAGGCACAATCGGTTTGCCGACGTAGTCGCTCATGCCAGTAGCCAAGTATCTCTCCTGGTCACCGGCCATGGCATTGGCCGTCAAAGCGACGATGGGGATGTCGCTGACGTCACCGGCGAGCTTGCGAATCTCTTGAGTTGCGGCCAGACCGTCCATCTCGGGCATCTGGATGTCCATCAGCACGAGGTCGTAGGGGCTCTGTTTGACGGCTTCTACCGCTTCCAGTCCATTCGAAACGAGGTCCGCGTGATGGCCGGCCTTTTCAAGAATGGCGGTGATCACCATCTGGTTCGCTTGGTGGTCTTCGGCCACGAGAATTCGTAAGGGGCGGTTGCCGCCATACGCTGATGGCTCGTGACCAGCGATGTCCTCGACCGCGGCCACCTTCGTCGCCTCTTCGCGTTGTTCGCAGCGAATGGTGAACCAGAACATAGTACCCTCACCGACGACGCTTTCGACGCCGATCTCGCCCCCCATCTTCTCTACGAGCTGCTTGGAGATCGCCAAGCCCAAGCCGGTGCCGCCGTACTGTCGCGTCGTCGATGTGTCAGCCTGAGTGAATTTCTCGAACAGGGTTGGCAAGGCGTCAGCCGAAATTCCGATCCCGGTGTCGGCGATCTCGAAACGGATCTCGCAATCGTCACATTCTAGATTTCGCTTGGAGACATGAACGGTGACGCTGCCGGTCGAGGTGAATTTGAAGGCGTTGGCAACGATGTTGAAGAGAACCTGTCTGAGGCGGACCGGATCGGATCTGATGTATGTCGGCACTCCCGGCTCGATTAGCATCGAGAACAGAACGCTATTGCCTTCCGTATTTTGCTGCCAAGTCGCGGGTAAGCTGTTCAAGATCTCGCTTAAATCGAACTCCAGGCATTCGAGCGTGAGATGACCGGCTTCGACTTTTGAGAGGTCGAGAACGCTGTCGATCAAATGGAGCAGATGCTGGCTAGACGTGTAAACCCGGATTTCCCGGATGGAAGCGGCAATTGCTGACCTTTTGAGACGATTCT
>CAZCVU010000285.1:0-4141 GCA_964501745.1 uncultured Flavobacteriales bacterium
GGGAAATCGTACCTGGTGACAGACAGTAAAAAGTGGTTAATTCTTACTATCTTCTGCACGCTTAATAGCTTGCGTCGCTGACGGCAGGGTCATTGTGCGCAATCGCAACAGTCTCAGGCTAGAATATTCTTCACAACGTGTCCGTGGACGTCGGTTAGTCGAAAATCGCGACCCTGGTAACGGTAGCGAAGCTTTTCGTGATGAACGCCCATCAGATGCATGATGGTTGCGTGAAAGTCGTGGACCGTGATTTCGTCGCGAATGATGTTGTAGCCGAACGGATCGAGCCAGCCGAACGCCTCGTAGTTGCGGTAGTTGTGTTTGCCGGTGAGGAGCTGCACGCGCGATGGCGTGCACAATGGTTGACTGAAGGCCCGCGTGAACTTGACGCCCCGTGCCGCGAGCGCGTCGATGTTCGGCGTTGAGTAGGATTCCCCGCCATAGGCTTCGAATGCCTCGACGCCCGCATCGTCGGCAAAAATGACGATGATATTGGGCGGCGTCTTGTTACCGTCGTTTTCAGATTCGGCGCCGGGACCACAGGCTGCGAGAACAGCCGCGACCAGCATGATAAATAATCGCATCGGGTACAATAATTACTCCTAAACAAATTTTGACGGGAATGCAACGATCGTCTACAAATCGGGTTTAACGCCGACGAGCCCTTCAAGGCTCTCTGAACAGTTATCCCGGTGTTTCTGTAGCAGACCTTCCTCGTCGAATGAATCCGCATAGCGGATCAGTTGCGGACGTTCTTTCTGGTATTCGTAGAACGGAATCGACCAGCCGCACGAGTCGGCGATGCGAAACAGATCGGACACAATAATGGACCGGGTTCCGGGGAACTCCGGAAACTCGGCTAGAAGCTCCTCATAGCCTTCATCACCAGGTTCGTAGACCCTGGCGTTTCCGTAGAGTCGGAGAATCAGAGCGCGGCCCTCGAAAGCGACAAACATGATCGTCAGGCGGCCGTTCTCCTTGACGTGAGCGATTGTCTCGACGCCGCTGCCGGTCATGTCGAGGTAGCCAACCTGGCGCGGCCCGAGAATCCGGAAACTGTCATAGCCCTTGGGCGAGACATTGACGAGACCGTCCTCTTTCTTCGGCGCTGTCGCGACGAAAAACATGTGCTGTGCCTCAATGAACTCGGCGAGGCGGTCGGTAATTGTTTCGTAAATCTTTCCCATGAATGACCCCGGTAGGCCCATTGCAATTAGCCTATAGTAGAGGTATAAGTCAACGAATAAAAGCATCGAACAGGGATGAGTTCATGCAATTAAAGCGAAGACTGCCATCAATTAAAGCGCTTCAGGCCTTCGAGTCGGCGGCTCGGCTTGGCAGCTTCACGCACGCGTCGGTGGAGTTGCATGTCGCGCAAAGCGCGATCAGCCGCCAGGTTCGCGGTCTGGAAGAGCGCCTCGGCGCGAGACTTTTCGACCTGATACGGCAGCGCATCGTCCTGACGCAGGCCGGTCAAATCTTCGTCGAGGAGTTGCGCCCGGTTCTCGCCAACCTGGGTGCATCGTGTGCGCGCGTATCAGCCTTCGCGGATGGAGTGCAGCTCATCGAGATGGCAACATTACCCACGTTCTGCTCGAGGTGGCTGATTCCGCGCCTGCCGGACTATTACGCGCAGAATCAGCGTGCGTCGATCAGCTTTACGTCGAAGTTTGATCCGTTTAGTTTCGACGTCGAGCCATTCGACCTGGCAATTCATTTTGGCAAACCCGACTGGCCGGACGCGACTATGCATCACCTGTTCGACGAGCGCATGGTTGCTATTTGCAGCCCGGACTTCAGGCAGAAACACAAGATCCGGTCGAACAAGGACCTCGCTGCGGGACCGCTTCTGCACATGTCGCTGAGGCGCACGGCCTGGCTGGACTGGTGCGAGCAGTTGTCCCTGCCCACGGAGAACGCCTTCCACGGCCGACTGTACGATCAGTTCTCGATGCTGACGGCGGCGGCGGCGGCCGGGCTCGGGGCGGCGCTGGTTCCCGATCTGTTCGTCGAAGAGGAATTGCGGACGGGCAAACTCGCGATCGCTAGCCAATCTGTGATCGATGCCGATTTCGGCTACTACCTGGCCATCCCGGAGAATAGGCCGATCGCCCCCGTCGTCGAGTCATTGCGCGACTGGCTGCTTGCCGAGGCGGCGAGCGCAAACAAAGCCAGGGTGTCCGTCGACTGACGTACCTGGTTTCCGACCTCAATATTGCCAATGTCGCAATGGCATCAGCTGCTGCGTCATTGGCAAGAGCTAGGAGTCTGTCGGATTTAGGTGGTCGTATTTGCCTGCAGCCCTTCCAAGGTGCGTCAGTAATAAAAAGTGTCAAACTATTAGGTTAGTGCTCCAGTGTTATTGGATGCGCTGCCTCGCCCTCCTATAGTGCTCTCCATCACAACCCATAAACCGATATAACGATATAACGCGAGGGAAAGCCAAATTTGAGCGGCATTGATTACATACAAATTTCTTGGACGAAACGATATCAATTGCTTTTATTAGCGGAAATACAACACAGCTGTTGCCGATGAAGGATAAGTTCTAGCAAAAAAAGCAAGAACAATGGTTTGATATAACGATATTATTATGATAGCGATATTATTATGAAATGTGAGGATCGCTCATAGCACACAATAACAAAGCTCTCAATAACGTGATTCTCGCCCACTGCAATGAACCGACTTCAATTGACGAGAGGAATTACACTATGATAAAGCTGGCACGCCGACCGACTTCAGGGCACCATGGTATTTTGTACATTCCGTTGATTCTGACAGGCCTTTTGCTGGGCGCCCAATCGGCAACGGCCCAGGACGACTACGAGAAACTCGAGGAAATCTTTGTTACGGGCTCGATAATCAAGCGCGAGACAAGTTCGAACATGGTCGTGACGCTCGACGACCAGGAACTGATCGATCGCGGCGTAAGTAACCCTGTCGAGATTCTCGATACGATCACGTCGATTCAGGCGAATGCAGTTACCTCCAACACTCTAAACCTGTTCAATCCGAGTTTTGCCAACTTTGCGAACCTGCGTTCACTGGGCGGACAGTCGACATTGACCCTGCTGGACGGCAAGCGCGTAGTACGCGATCCGTTCGCCGGCATTGGTACCAACCTCAACGTCCTGCCACAAGCGGCTATTTCGAGTGTTGATGTTTTGCCGGACGGTGCGTCGTCCATCTACGGATCCGATGCCATCGCCGGCGTTATCAACTTCAAGATGTATGAAGAGTACGAAGGCATCGGTCTGAGAGCGACGTCGACATTTCCGACAGAAGACGGCGGTGACCTGAACAAGTTCTCTGGGATTTTCGGCTTCGGCAATCTTGACGCTGACGGGCACAATTTCTATGTCGCTGCATCGGCTCGTGAGCGTGATCTTCTCAGGGCTGGCGATCGCGACTACTTGGACGGACCGTGGGGCGGAGTTCTGCATGGCATCGCCGTGCCGGGTGCTACACCGGGGTTTGGCGGCCGCCAGGAAGCCTTTCCCGGCAACGTAAGGCAGCGCAACAATCCGCTGGCATCGGGCCAAATTACGACGGGTACCGGTGCCAGCCCGTATCCCGACTGCCCTGCGATGTCCGACCAGTTGAACGCGGAGGACATTCACGCCGTTGGCAACGGCAGCTGCATCTACACATTGACCGGTCTGAACTTCATCACGATTTCCGAGGAAGAGCAATATACACTGGCGTCGAAGTTCTCCAAGCGATTTGCTGACGAGCACACTTTTTCTCTGCAGTTCTTCCATTCGCGGAGCGACATTACGCGCGAAAGGCCATGGCCGAGAATACAGGGCCGTTTGATACCTACCACCTCGCCGTTCTATCCTGGCAACGGTGTCGTGCCGGCAATTGCCGGGCAGGATCAGACTTCACCGGTAGAGTCATTCGGTATGTCGATTGTCGCGCTCGAACGACCTGAAGAAACGGTAACGGACGAAACCTGGCGCCTGATGGCGACGCTCGACGGCGTCATCGGTGCCTTCGACTACGAGGTATGGGCCTTGCAGTCCGAATCCGAGTTTGAACAGGCGGTCGTGTCCTACGACGACCGTTGGCAGGATGGAATTGACGGCACGGACGGTGCGGCGTGGATCAACCCCTGGGCGGACTTCGCAGGCCAGTC